>NZ_UIGI01000002.1 GCF_900446255.1 Buttiauxella agrestis
CGTCCGGAGCATATGACTCAGGAGAGCAAAAGCGGCGGAGATATGACCCAGTTACTGACTATGCGCTCTTTAAACCGCACGCTGCCGCTACTTAATCACTACTGTAAAACACCGACTATGCACCCATGGGCTATCTACGGTTTACTGGTGCAACTGGTGGGGGAACTCTCCTCCTTTAACGATATGTGTTCGTTTACCGGTGAATGGTTGGACGGTAGCTCACCACTACTGTCTTACGATCACTATCGTTTGATTGACTGCTTCACAAGCGTGAAAAGTAATTGATTGCTCTACTTAACGGCCTGGAGCTGGAAGATAACACTTGGATCACTCTGGAATCTGACGAGCAGGGGATCTATCACGGTGACCTGCATCATATGCAAACTCAACAGGCCAGCACCATTTTGCTGTTGCTGCGCTCGGATAAACTCGACGCGTGGCGAATTCATGCACCGGACAGCACCGAATTTAAAATTGCCACGAGTGCAGCCATCAGCAGCCTGATCCAGCATGCATTACCGGGTCTGGTTTCTCGGTGGGAGACCCCCTCTCCGCGCGGTGTACCTAACCGAAAAGACTCCTTTTACTTTGCGATGAATCAACACGAAGAGTTGTGGAAAACCATCGAAAAGCAGAAAAACATAGCTTTCTACTGGGCCGATGCTCCCGATGACCTCCAGGTGAAACTGGTATTTATGGTGCCCTCATGATGCGACTCCTCGATTGTTACCTGCCGATATTCAAACTGGCCGCAGAGTTCACCGTTCATCCGGAACAGTCTGCAGATTATGACGATTTTCGCCAACAATGCGTGACCAGCCTGGAACAGGCGGTGCAGGCAGCTGAGCATCAGGACATTTCTGACCACGAAAGAGACATGGCGTTTCTTGCCATCGTCGTCTGGCTGGATGAAACCGTTCTGTGTTCGTCCACTCCACACCGCCAGCGCTGGCGTACTGAGCTGCTGCAACGCGATTATTTTCAGACATCCGTCGGTGGCGAACTCTTTTTTACTTATCTGAATCAGTTAAAAGAAGAGCATCAGCAAGCACGGTTGGTGTTTCTGTTCTGTCTCCAAAGCGGCTTTCACGGCAAATACAGCACACAGCAGGACAGTTCTGCATTAGCTCAACTTATTGAGCAACAGCGCCAGCTCTGTTTGCCAGAAAACTGGCAAACATGGCCAAACAATGCAGAAATTACGCCGGTTTACATCAAAAAACGCTTACTCAATGTATCGGTAAAAAGCCGTTTATGCCTGGCGCTCCTGGGCATAGGGTCACTCTACGGATCGCTTCTACTTCTTCAGTCTTTTTATTTTTTATAAAACATTATGCTAAAAAAATTATTCGTTTTTGCTGGATGGTTGCTTCTACTCTGTCTGGTGCTGCTGTTTTCTTTCTTCATCGGATTGTCGCTGGGCTGGAACACCCTCACTATTTTTAGTGTTTGGCTGGGGATCCTGGTGACGGGAGTCCTGATGCGGGCCACGTTATTATGGTTAATGGGGTTCGTTAAAGAAAAAAAAGTTAAGCATTTCTTCCAGAAATTCCGTCTTTCTCGCCGTGAATACGTGCTGTTCGAACACTGGAAGTCCGGGGCAGCGGTAGTGAAACGCCTTCAGCGTAAGCGACCGGCTATCCCCTGGTATATTCTGCTAGGCGATCGCTGCGGCAAGACCTCGCTACTGGCAGGATCGGGGCTGCCTATGTATTCAAATGATGTGGATGATCGGGAGGTGGTGCCGACGCACACGCTGCGTTGGTGGTTCTTCCGTAACCTGTGTTTTCTCGATCTCTCCAGTAATTTTTTGAATAGTGCGACGACTTCTCACCGCGCATGGAGCAAACTCGTGGGTTGGATCGCGCGTGCGCCCGCCCCATCAGGCGTTGTGATTGCACTCCTCGTGATGGATCTCCTCAATGAAGATATTAGTGCGTTGCATGATAAGCACGCAAGATTCGCGTTCAGCTCGAACCGTTGACGCACAAGCTTAAACGCCGGCTTCCGCTTTATTTGATGATCACACAGTGCGACCAATATCCAATGTTTAGTCTGTGGATGCAGCAGCTTTCGTCCGCACAGCACAAGCAGGCACTTGGCTATTACTGGTTTACCCCACCTGACGTTGATGGGAAAGATGCCTCCACATTATTACCACTGTTTGCAGCACTGAAAAACGGGCTGGATCTGGCTCGTGTTAGCATGGGTAGCACGCCTATGGCGATCCACCCTGCACTACTGGAATTTCCGGAGGCTTTTACTCGCCTGCAAAACCCGCTGCGAACATTTCTGGCATCACTTTGTGAACCCAACGCTTACTTTACGCCAGCATCTCTCGGCGGTGTGTGGTTTTCTGCATGCGAAAAGCAAGAAACAAACAAAAGCCGTCGCACTTCTTATTTTGTCCATGATCTACTCACGCGTCATTTGCCAGCATTCAGCACCTCGCGTGAAATTGTTTGGCAGCGAAATAAGAAAGTGCGAGCTGCCCTGGGTTACCTGCTACTGCTGGGTTGTGTCGCAGCATTGGGTTACAGTGCGGTGAATAGTATGGCATTGATGCAGCACGACGCCATCAGGCTTCCCCCGGTGCAACTGGCGGAACTGCTGGTGGAAAATGAAAGCCGTTGTCACTCCCCTATCACTTATCTGCCCTTTTCTCTGATATTGGACCGTCAGCATCGGCAGGTTGAACAGCAACTGGCTAAGGAACTTCCACTACGCCCGCTCAGTACTGGATTAGTGCTTACTGCGTATCAACAGCAGTTCAACGTTGCCCCGGCACAAGTGCAACGTCGGATGGTACTCGACCTTGCGCAAACTATCCTTTCCCACCAAAGCATGAGAGATGGCGCTACACTCGAGGAGCTAGGTCAGCAACCGACCACGCCGGACATATTACGTTTAACGGGTACCGCACCTACTGCGACTCCACTCGTACAGTTGGCACTGGACCGCCACATGATGCAACAACCAGCAGGTGCAGACCAGTTAGTGGCCTTACGCCGCCTGCTCGCGACCCTCATCAGGAGCAACCCTGACCTGACTTGGCTGGTTGCGCCAGTTGATTCACTTCCCCCATTCCGGATCAGCGATGACTGGCCGCAAGCGGCAGTAACAACTTCCTTGTCTGGCATATGGACTCATCAGGGAGAAATACAACTCAACAAATGGGTCATCCTGTTTAACCAGGCGCTAGCCAGCCCACAGCCTGAACCGACACTTCAACATTTTATGCAAACTCTGCCGGCTCAACGACAGGATGCCTGGCGTCAGTTTTTACTGAGCGTGTCCCCTTCGTTACAGGCAGTGGAGCCCCACACTTTGCCCCAAAATCAGCTTATCGCACTAAGCCTTGGGCAAAGCCCGTCCATGAAATTTGCTCAATACATTTTGTCTGAACTAGACAATATTCAGGTAGATGATGGCCAGCCATGGCTTAATGAACTTCGTCATATCAACAAATTACGACTGCTGGCTGCTGAAAATCCGACCCTGCAGAAAGTCAATTTCGTCGATGCAAAACTGCGCACTATGTTCGGAAAGTGGTTAACGGGTGCAAATACACAGACTATCAGCCATGCCTATAGCTCACAAATTGATGCATGGCGTAAATGGCAGAGTGCACGGACCCTGTCAGTCAATGAAGCACTAAATCAAGCCGCATTGAGTCCATCGCTGACAGCCGGGCTATTTGAACCGGCGCCAGATGCGAAACCCAGAAATCCACTGATCACACTTTTCGCCAGTTACGACCAACTGCGCAAAACTCTGGAACCCCAAAGCCAGCAGCTCGGCGTGGATGCTGTCTGGGCATTGTATCAAAGTGATGCCAATAACCTACTCGCTCACGCTCTGGCCCGCTCCGGCTGCTGGTTGAATGCGCAGTGGCAAAGCAAAGTGATGTGGCCAATGCGCAAAAATGCAGCGACACAGGATTATGACACTCAACAATTGCTTACCTGGCAGTATCTCGCCGATTTTATGCGCGGCCCGGCCAAAGGGCTGCTAGTCGTTAATGATCAAGGACCCCAGGCCGGTGAATTCCACGGCCAGTCGCTCCCCCTGACGCCAAAGTTCCTGAGTATTGCCAGAAACATTCTCACCCCTGAAGACGTTCTGGACGTTCCTGCTCGTCAAAACACTCAGGGTGAAGATCGGCTCGCCACGCTTAACGACGCGATAGAAAAACTCACCCAAAAACAAAAAACGCTGGAGGAGCATCCCTATACCGTCAGCATCGTCAGCCAACCCGCCACTGTCCCGGAAGGTGCGCGACTGATCCCAACCGGTGTGCGTCTAACGCTGGTCTGTCAGAGTGGTAGCACTGTGCTCGACAGCATGAATTTTGCCGAAACACAGACATTCATCTGGCACCCCGGGCAGTGCACGAGTGTAAAGCTGGAAGTGAAGTTCCCCGGGTTTAATGCCAGCTACACCTATGAAGGTGACAGCGCATGGCCTGACTTCCTCGACGAGTTTTCCCACGGGGATGCCTTACTCGATGTTCAGGATTTTGAAGAAAACGCGGCTCCTCTCGTGCAACTGAATATTAAGCACGTTCTGGTGCGCTTTCAGATCAAAACCTCACAGCCCCTGCAAGACGCATGGCTTGCCTGGCAGAGTCAGAATGATCAACTCATCCAGCTCAGTGAACAGCAACAATTGCTGGTAGAGCAGACTCAAACTCAGCAGCCAGCCTCTGCGTTGCGGGGGAAGCTTTCAACACTGCCGGAAAACACGGCGGAATGTCGGTAATTTATTGAAGGAGAAAGATATGAGCCATTATTTAAAACAAATTGTTCAAAAACTCACTACAGAGAGCCGAGCTAATCTGGATGCTGCTATTAGCATGGCGATTTCGCGTACCCATCATGAAGTAGATATTGAGCACTTATTGTTGTCGGTGATCACTCAGAACAGTAGTCTGATGGAGACCCTCTGTTTAAGTGCCGGGCTTGCACCTGATGCCCTTTTAGGTGCCACCCAGCAAACGCTGAACACTTTACGCAGCGGCAACAGCCGCGCCCCTGTATTTTCCGCAGGCCTGGTCGACTGGCTGGAGAAGGCCTGGCTTCACGCCAGCATTCACTGGGAGCAGGTGTCTCTTACCCCCTCGGTGCTACTGGCATCTATATTGGACGAAAATGCCTTCCCCGATTTAGCTCCCAGTGTCCGTGAAGCACTGACCTGCGACCGAAGTAAAGCTGATCAGATTTTGCTGAATGTCGGCAAAACGGCGCTTGATGCCACCCTACCCGGTGCAGAACAAGCAGGTACGGCACTCAGTAAATTTACCCGTAACCTGAGCGCTCAGGCTCGTACGGGTGAGCTTGATCCGGTGCTGGGACGAGAGCCTGAAATCCGCCAGATGATCGACATTCTGTTACGCCGCCGCCAGAACAACCCGATTCTTACCGGTGAACCAGGTGTAGGAAAAACGGCTTTGGTTGAAGGCCTGGCTCTGCGAATTGCGGCTGGTACAGTACCGGACATTTTAAAGCCAATGGAAGTACTGACTCTGGATTTAGGCCTGCTTCAGTCGGGAGCCAGTGTGAAAGGTGAGTTTGAAAATCGCCTTCAGGGAATAATGAAAGAGATAGCCTGCGCCCCACGACCGATCATTTTATTTATTGACGAAGCCCATACGCTGATTGGTGCTGGCGGCCAGGCAGGGCAAAACGATGCAGCCAATCTGCTCAAACCTGCCCTTGCTCGCGGGGAACTGCGCGTGGTAGCCGCAACAACCTGGATGGAGTATAAAAAATATTTCGAAAAAGATGCTGCCCTGACCCGTCGATTCCAGCTGGTAAAAGTGACGGAACCCGGTATCGAAAGTGCCACCGCTATGTTACGTGCCATTGCACCAGCAATGTCACGCCACCATGGTGTACAGATCCTGGAAAGCGCTATCCATGCTGCCGTAACTCTCTCGAGCCGATATATCTCAGGGCGACAACTGCCAGACAAATCGGTCAGTCTACTCGATACCGCTTGTGCCCGCGTCGCGGTTTCCCAGTCTCATAAACCCAAAGAAATTGAGGATATCGATGCCCTGCTAAGCAATCTGTATACCGAACGAGACTCGCTGATTAAGGAGGGGCTACATGATAAACGTCTGGAACAACTGCTGCAGCGGGAAAGCGAACTCATCAGTGACCTCGCCAGCCTTCAGCCCCAGTGGGAGAAGCAAAAAAACCTGGTACAGCAACTGCGGCAAAGCAATGATGCCAAATTAACAGCTCAATGGCGCAGTGAGCTCACGCAACTTCATCAGACCAGAGCACTGGTATTTGACTGCGTGGATGCAACCTGCATCGCTGATGTTGTGTCTTCCTGGACCGGGGTGCCACTCGGGCGCATGGTTGAAAATGAACAGCAACAGCTGAGCGAACTGCTTCAACGTCTTGAACAACGGGTGGTCGGTCAGCGTCACGCGCTCTCCACAATTGCGACACAAATTCGCATCAACCGAGCCAATATGAGCGATCCACTAAAACCTACCGGGGTATACATGCTGGCGGGCCCTTCGGGAGTCGGAAAAACTGAGACGGCCTTGGTTCTGGCTGGGCTACTTTATGGCGGCGAACAAAGTCTGGTGACGATCAACATGTCAGAATATCAGGAAGCGCACAGCGTCTCTGGTCTGAAAGGTTCTCCCCCGGGCTATGTGGGTTACGGTCAGGGCGGCGTGCTGACTGAAGCAGTAAAACGTAACCCCTACAGCGTGGTCCTGCTTGACGAAGTAGAAAAAGCGCATCCTGACGTCATGGAGTTGTTTTATCAGGTATTCGACAAAGGCGTGATTGAAGATGCGGAAGGCCAGCTCATTAATTTCCGCAACACGCTCATTATCATGACCTCCAACCTCGCCAGTACAAAAATCACCACTGCCTGCGCGGCCGGAGAAACCTCGCCAGAAGCTCTAAAAGAGTTGATTAGCCCGGAATTTGAGCAGGTTTTCCGCCCGGCGTTAATGGGTCGTATCACATTGATTCCCTATCTGCCTTTACAGCCAGAAACGCTGGCGAAAATCATCAGGATCAAACTTGATCGTATTTGTCAGCGCTACCACAGTGCAAGCCTGGGGGAGGTACAAGTCAGCTACTGCGAAAACGTAATCACCTGGATAGCTGCACTGTGCCAAATGAATCAGAGCGGCGCCCGCGATATCGACCAGGTGTTAACCCGGCATATGTTGCCGTTGCTGGCAGACAATCTGTTACAGGATGAGAACAGTCTCAAGGGAAACCTGAAATTGAGTATCAGTAAAGATACAGGGATGAGTTTGGAAGCACATGACAAAAATTAATTACGCCGTCAAGCCTGGCGAGCTGAAAATTAATTGCCATGACCCTCGTTATCGCAATGAATTTCTGCTGCTTAGTAACAACGTCCACAGTTGGAAAAATCACGTTCACGACCGATCATGGTGGCTGACACAGGAAAAGCAATGCCTGGAGCTCTTTCAGCGATTTGGTTATGACTTGCAAAGCGGAGTGTGGTTTTGCCTGATAAGTTGCCAGCGTCACGGTTGGGCCGGTATTGCCAATTCCACGCTGTTGCTGGCCGATGCTTTTAACAAGCAACAGCGCCAGTGTTGGCCCCCAATAGCTGCAATAGATCTGCGTCAACAGATTATCGAATGGTACTGTACCCATGCTGCTCCCTGCATTTATGGCTTGCCACTGCAGTATGCCGAAACGACCATACTGCAGCAACTTGAAGGAGCTGTGTCGATGCTGCTTACAGCACAAGTGATGATCCCGCAGTCGCGCAGCCAGGTGTCACTTCGTAGCCTGCTTGATTATTTGCAAGCTAGCAGACAATCACTACAAAAACGGGTTTTGGTTCCAAAAGCGACAGTCATCAATGCTCCTCCCATAACTGAGGCTCTCCAGTCAGTT
The DNA here is from genome assembly GCF_900446255.1 of Buttiauxella agrestis. Taxonomy (NCBI): domain Bacteria; kingdom Pseudomonadati; phylum Pseudomonadota; class Gammaproteobacteria; order Enterobacterales; family Enterobacteriaceae; genus Buttiauxella; species Buttiauxella agrestis. Next base: position 7,911 of record NZ_UIGI01000002.1, read on the forward strand.
TCTGTAGAGCCTCCGTTACCAGGTAAACGCCCGTTGAAAGCGTTACTTCTGGGGGGAATTACAGGTATTGCCTTTACGCTTACTGTCGTTAGTGCTGTGCACTGGCTGGAAAAACCATCTGTAGCTATCAGCTTAAACAAAATATGGCCAGGCAATTTTATATCAAAAAGCAGGCTCAACGCGCTTGCCGAGCAAACTGCGAGCCTACCCACCATAAACAGTTGGGCATTGGTAAATAGCCAATTAAACAATCTTGAGCAACGCTTGCTGGAGGCTGAACAAAAACGCAAACCTTATATGACTATTTCTGAGCTGAAAACGGAGATTTATAAGATGCGGCAGACCTTGCAGCAAGGGGGGGCGCCAGTTCAGGCGCAGTTAGATGATTTGCAAGTAAAGCTCAATAACCAGCAACCTGTTAGCCCTGGGGAGATTAACGCCATCTCACAACACCTAACAGCGCTAAATAGTCGTTTAATTCAGTTGACGAACAGACCGTAGTTCAATTTTTATTTAGGGTGGGAATATAATATGTGTAATAAATACCAAAAGAGAATTGTAAGTATACAAAATCGTTTAAACAGATATCAAATCACTTAATCGGGCCGATAGTCGCAGTCCGTTCAAGTATTCAAAGTGTTGATTGTATTGTAAGATAAAATTTTTAATAGAGCGTATCGAATGGCAAGCGTTGACGTGAAGTGCCCATTTTGTGAACAGACTGAATTTGTTAAAAAACATGGTCTGGGAAAAGCCGGCCATCAGCGTTAACGGTGCCAGATGTGCAGCCGAACTTTTCAGCTCGATTATTCTTATCGCGCCTGCCACCCGGGCATGAAAGAGCAGATCGTTGACCTTGCTATGAACAACTCAGGTATCCGTGATAGCGTAAGCGTATGCCGAGAACCGTATTGACGAAGATAAGTTATTCAGCGGGCAGGACTGCGCGCCATGGCAACAGTTCACCAACCCGGTTTACCGGCCAGTCAGCTATAATATCAAGCACATGGTGAAGGTAACGTTCCGGATCGATTCCGTTCAGTTTGCACGTCCCTATCAGGTTGTACAGCAACGCTCCGCGCTCGCCACCATGGTCAGAGCCGAAGAACAGGTAGTTTTTACGACCCAGACTGATCATCCGCAGAGCATTCTCCGCGATGTTGTTATCCGCTTCAGCCCAGCCGTCGTCTGCGTAGTACGTCAACGCTTGCCACTGGTTCAGTGTATAGGTGAACGCCTTTGCCAGCTCTGAGTGTCGGGACAGGGTTTTCACCTTTTCACGCAGCCAGTTTTCCAGTGATTTAAGAAGCGCTTTCGTTTTCAACTGGCGTTCGGCAAGCCGCTGTTCTGCTGGCATTCCCCTGATATCCGCTTCGATGGCATACAACTCGCCGATCCGTTTCAGTGCTTCATCTGTGAGCGCTGAGGGAGTGCGGACGTGAACATCATGGATTTTACGCCGGGCATGGGCCCAGCAGGCTGCTTCCTTTATATGACCTTCCCGGTAGAGTTCGTTGAAGCCTGCATAGGCATCCGCCTGCAGCACACCGCTGAAGCCAGCAAGATGGGTCTGCGGGTGGATGCCTTTTCTGTCCGGGCTGTACGCGAACCACACCGCCGGGGCCAGCGAAGAACCCGCGTTACGGTCGTCGCGAACGTACGTCCATAAGCGCCCGGTCTTCGTTTTTTTGTTGCCCGGCAGCAGGACCGGGACCGGCGTATCATCAGCATGAAGTTTGCCATCGGTCAGTACATAGTGCTGAAGGGCTTCGTCCAGTGGTGACAGCAGGCGACAACACGCATCCACCCAACCCGACAGTACAGAACGGCTCAACATCACACCCTGGCGGGCATAGATCTCCGACTGGTGATACAACGGTGTGTGTTCCGCATACTTTGACGCCAGTACACGGGCCAGCAGTCCCGGTCCGGCGATACCCCGCTCGATGGGCCGTGAAGGCGCCGTAGCCTGAACGATACGGTCGCACTTCGTGCAGGCGTGCTTTTCGCGCACTGTGCGGATAACACGGAAGGCGCTGCGCATCAGCTCCAGTTGTTCGGCTGCATCCTCACCCAGGTAACTCAGCGAACCACCACACTCCGGGCAACAGGGCTCTGCCGGTAGCAGGCGCTTTTCATCACGGGGGAGGGATTCAGGGAAGGGTTTACGGGTGCGGGTCTGGCGCAGAGGGCGCTGCACCGCGGGTCATCAACCCGGCCGGTAAGGGTATCACTTTCCTTCTGAAGCCGGTTCAGGTCGGCTTCCATCTGTGCGATACGGCAGGATATTTTTTCGGAGCGGCTACCGAAGTTCATCCGGCGAAGCTTATCCAGCTGTGCCTGCAGGTGGTCGATTTCGCGTTCACGGTCCGCTAGCTTTTCCAGCAGGGCACGGTTCAGTGCTTCCTGTTCGGCAAGAAGACGTTTCAGTTCATCGATGTCATCGGGAAGCGGGCTGTTCATCCGGGGTATTTTACCAGGCTCATTCGCCCACGACCAGGATAAAGAGGTTTACAGCATAGTCAGCAGGCATAACCCGTCGCCAGTTGACCAGAGGAGTTTCACCTGACTGCCACTTCGGCCGCGGAAGATAAAAACGTGACCCGACATCGGATCGTCTTTCAGCGCGGTCTGCACCATTGCGGCCAGCCCGTTGAAGCCGTTTCTCAGGTCGGTGATGCCTGCGACCAGCCAGATTTTCGTACCTGACGGTAGCGGGATCAGTATTGCCGCCATTTGAACAACAGATTGTCGTTAATTCCCAGCTCACGAGCGAGTTGTGCGACTGATACACCAGGTTTGCAAGAGAGTTCGACCATTTTTATTTTGAACTCAACGGGATAGTTGGTTTTTTTTTACGAACAGAAGTTAATGAATTCATGGATAGCGTCCACCATGTTGTCAGAAATGTCAGGTTCTGCCAGACGGTGCTGGAACGACGCTTACGTGATACCGCACGGGAGTTGCATATCAGTATCAATGCTGTTGTGCGCACCTTGAAAAACTCTCGCCGCAATGTGTAACTACGCTGCCCCTGGGCACCCTGCAAATCCAGCTTATCTGCGAAATTGATGAAATGTGGTCATTTGTGGGTAACAAGAAGCAGCAGCGCTGGTTAAAGTATGCATGAGTACCCCGTCTCAAACGTATTATTGCCCATGCTTTTGGCCACCGAAGCAAAAGGACTTTCCGTAAATTATTGAAGCTGTTAGTGGGTTTTAATGTTGCCTTCTGGTGCATAGATAACTTCAGCGCTTACAACATGCTACCGAATGAAAAGCACATCACAGGTAAGCTTTATACACAACGAATCGAGCGTGAAAACCTGAATCTTCGCAACCGGTTAAAGCGGTTTAATCGTAAGACCCTCGGATACTTAAAATCACCAGAAATGCATGACAAAATTATCGGTACATTCATCGAGCGTGAGCACTACCTACAATGACCAAATCTACATATTGAATACGTGCCCCCTGACAGTGGTTAAATTCTGGTATTGACTCCATTTATACTCTGGTGAGGGTTCCGCTACGCAGCCCTTATTACACCTGTGTCAGCAAGCGGGCAAAGTCGATTAATATCAACTTCAAAACACCGACCCGGGGTAAGCGTAAAACCGGTGCCGCCTGTTAACCCCGCTCATACATCGGTAACTTAGAGCGCCGTCTGTTTAGAAGGAGCTCTAATGATGGATAACATGACCAACTGGCGTACCGAAACCCGCAATATCTACTTCAGCGAGTTTAAACTGCATGTTATCGGGCTGCATCCTAACCTAGAGCCAACGTGGCTCAAATAGCCCGCGAGACCGGAGTTGCCCATAATCTGGTCTTTAAATGGTTGCGGCTCTGGCAAAATGAAGGGCGTATTTCCCGTCGTCTTCCAGCAACAATTACCCACTCATCATCACCCGGGCTGCTACGTGTGGAAGTGCTTCCCGACCCGGTCATATCAGAAGGCGATGATGGTAAAATCCAGCCGCTCCACCCGACACATAATGGGCTCGATGGTACGACAGACCGTGGTATCGCCGGGTCCGGCCTGCTGGTCCAGGTCCTGACGTCAAAGTATGCGGAGAACACACCGTTGTACCGCCAGTCAGAAATATACAGCAGCTAGGGTGTGAAACTACGGCGGTCACTCCTGTCGGCCGGCTGTTGTCACCGCTGGAAGAGGCGCTTCAGGACCATGTGCTGACCAACGATACTCCGGTACCAGTGCTGTTGTTTGCTATCCCTTGCATCTACTGCCAATATCTAGACTCAGCTTTACTCTTCGCTACCCGGTCAGTGTTTTTTACGAAATTTGCTTCTCTTCATTACCTGTTTTATCTCCCGTGGCAGTAAAGCATCAAGCTTTCGAATTTTTTCCGACCGTCTCATGACCTTTCCAGTTTCGGGATCTAAGTACCGCGACGGCCAGATAACAGAGGGATGAATATTCAAAAGCTTAGCAATTTGTTGCTCTCCTTTCGGCCAGGCCCCTGCAAGTGCTTCTGCGAGAAATACGTTTGTAAGACCGGAGAGACGGGAAACCTCTTCGAGAGAATGGCCCTGGGCAATCAGAGCATCCAGGATTTGACTCGGGAGCATATCCTCAGGAGAGGTTGATACAGAACTTATTGAAGTCATACACGTTCCTTGTCGAGGGGGGGGGGCGAATCAGAACAAGGATTGCAATACTAGTATACTCCGATTGGTGAACCTTACGGTTCCCTCGCTCTGGTCCGCCATAGACAGGCGTAGCAACTCCACCAAAGAGGAATCTCTGGTTTCGGTGTATTTGGAGGTTGCAAATCCTGGTAATGCTTCCAATTAGTTGAAGGTTCACGGGAAATACGGGTCTTTAAGGTTCAGTGGCCACTATCGCCGTTCATTGTCCCCGTAGTCAGCCAGCTCAAGTTTAGCGTAACGGACAAATCCTAAAGACGTGACCTCTTTCGGTCCCGTGAATACCATCGGGCATTTCAGCTAAAATATACTTAAGAGGTCAGAAAACCCGGCGTTAAAGAGCACATTAACGAAATGGCTTTCAATGGCGCTGGAGTTCGGGATACCGCAAGAGTGCTGAAAATAGGTATCAATACCGTTATCCGAACTCTAAAAAACTCTTGCCGAAGCGAATAACGTCTTCGCCAGCCACCCATGCTGATGTAGCCCTCATCTGCGAACTTGATGAGCAATGGAGCTTCGTTGGCTGTAAAGCCCGGCAACACTGGCTCTGGTTCGCGTATAACACCAAAACATGCGGCGTGGTAGCCTTCACCTTCTCCCGGCACGGATGAAACCAGCTGATAACTACTGGCGTGGCTGGCTCCGTTCAATGTTGGCATGATAACCAGCGATAACTGAGACAGTTATACAAGAGAAGAACCGAAAGATAAGCATCTGACTGGCAAAACGTGACTCAGCGCATTGAACGAAACAACCTGACGCTGCGCACCCGAATAAAACGCTTCACTCGTAATACAATCTGCTTCTCGTGCTCTATCGAACTTCACGAAAAAGTCATCGAGCCTTCTTTGAAAAATACATGTTCTACTAATTTGAGGCATTAACAAAGTCGCTGATCTTCTGCCGTGGAACGTGGTTCTTACTGTCAAATAAGTGTCAATATGGCGCTGCCTTTACGCTTACAACTTATCCATGTGATTGAAACAAAAAAACCTGCCGCATAGCTGGGCGGCGTAAGAAGACCCTTCGGTACTAGCTGACATCGGCGATCAGTGGGTACGCAGTGGTGAAACGGTGGCGCCACTCATTCCCAGCGCGCTGTCACCGACGCTTTTTAACTTCCTGCTCAGTCCTGCCCATCCTGAATACACCGCGATTGTCAGCTAGGCTGTCCCGGTGGATTTCCGCTTTGACGAACGCATGAAGTAATTTCTGGTTGTAACATGAATGAACAGATACCCTGATGCATAGAGCACCGTGCCGTGCTATTTTAAATGGATGATCACGCCGGAGATAACGATGATGAAAGAAGGATTTTACTGGATACGAGTTGACGGCCAGGCCCAGATTGGCCGCTATGTGGATCAGATGGCCGAATATCCCGAAACCGGTGAGATGATCACAGGGGCATGGGAGTTAGTGGGTATACAGTCAGATGTTATGAATACCAGGGATGTGGAAGTGCTCAGTGACTTACTTACCCCTCCTTAAATAATCGAGAGCATGAAAAAGCGTGGGGCAGTCGTAATCTATGCTGCGATCGCTGATATCTTTCCGTCACTTTGTTCGTCCATCGAGAACCCCGGCTCCCCGTACCGGTACATTTCACCGTAGTTTGGGATCATCATCTTGTTGTTCCGGATGTAGGTATATATTTCATCCAGATGTTTTTGCAGGGATTTCAGGCCCGCATAGCTGAGCTCAGGGTCATCGCAGTACATGCCGCAGTCATCAATATATTCCAGGGCTTCGGTAACATTACCATGCCAGAGGTATCGTTTACTGCTTTCCAGAAGCGCCGAAACCATAATACGAACGAGTTGAATGGGCATCGCCAGGAAGACCTTGTTACGTCGTCTACTAATGGTGCATAAGATCAAATACCGCTTTAAACACAAAGACGGTCACCTTTAGGTGACCGACATTAGCCCACGGTTCGCCTCCCTTATGCTAAGGTTATTACAGAAAAGTGAGTTTGTGTTATTCAGCTTATATAATACTGCCTTACTTCATGGTGAGTTTTACGCTAACTATATATTCCACCGCAAATGTGCCATTCTGATCCTGTGCTGAAAAATGTAACTGACCATCATACACACCAGCCGGAAGGCCCGGGTTATCCGATGCGTAAAAATACAGAAGAGGGTTAACAGTTGGTGAGCCACCACAGGCTACTATTGAATTAAACTCCGTATAACCACATGCTCCAGCTGCGTTGTCGCGTAGGCCTTTAAAAATCACCGTATGAAGATTGCCTTGTTTATCCTGCATTTGAGTAGTCAGCGTAGCCTTAGTGCCGTATGAGGAAGAATTCTGTAGTGTTGTCGGGCCTGTAGTGCCAGATAACACAATGAAGCCAGTATGGGTGGTTCCAGAAGTACTTTTTCCGTAGTATTTGTTACCGTTTGTATCATCTGAAACGGGATCCCAATCTTCCTGGGAACGGAAAGCAAAGCTGATTGACACCTTTTTCTTACTATTATTAATCGCCGCCGTAATAGTTGTTTTAGATACTGTATTTCCTTTGATAGTGACTGTAGCGACACCTTTGCTATCCGTTATAGTACTGCCAGCTTGCAACTGATTATTATCAGTTGACCAAGTAACGACCGCATTTGGCACCAGGTTATTATTTGCATCTAATACAGTAGCAGATAGAGTTGCTTTATCAGCATTATCACTAACAACCGAGATTTTATCCGAAATCAGATTGTCGATGACTGCTGTTCGGGTATCACCTATAAATTTCACATTTTCCGCGCTTGCACTTTGTGCTGGGGCAGCTAAAGTCGCAGTCATTACTACATCACCGCTTTTTAGTGACTTGGCAGTTGTTGTTACAGCCCCGCTGTCACCTGTTGTGCCCGTTGCAGAAAGTGGCGTGATTTCATTGTTGCTACTCTTCCATGTAATAGGCATCCCACTCACTAGGTTATTGTTGGCATCCTTCACGGTTGCTGTCCAGGTCGCAGTGGTGACACCATCTGCGACCACGGCACGGCTATCCGCCACAACAACGATTGTCGCGGTACTCACATCACTGGTAAAGCTAACATTGACCATTGTACTGGACGTACCTGCCTCAGCCGTTACATGGCTCACACCGGCAGTCAGACTGGTCAGCGTAGTCGAGGCTTTACCATCCGCGCCCGTCGTAGCGTTTGAGGTCTGTACTTTGGCCCCATTAGTAGCCACAAAGGTCACCACATAGCCGGAAATGGGATTATTGTTGGCATCGGTGACCGTTGCCTGTACGGCATTGGTGGCCGTGCCATTGGCGACCGCGCCGTCAATGGTGACAATCAGACTTCCATTCTTGATAACCGCCGTGCCTGCATCTGGAACAAAGTTAGTATTAACCGTTGTACCCGTACCGTTCACAGTAGCAGTCACTACGGTTTTGCCCGCAGTGGTATTGGTCAACATGGTACTGGCCTTCCCTTGTGCATCGGTGATGATGTTGTCAGTGATAATGTGCCCGCCATTATTAGCGCTGAATTTCACTGTAATACCGGACAATACGTTATCGTGAGCATCCGTCACAATAGCCTGGACGGTGTTGGTGCTTGTTCCATCTGCCTGTGCATCGTCATCGGTCACCGTCAGATTATTACTGATCACTGTGGCGGTGCTTGCATCGGCAATAAACATCGTTTTCACGGTCTGGCTGTTTCCGTTCACTTCTGCCGTTACAGCACTTTCTCCGGCTGTGAGGCTAGTCAAAGTTGCACTGGCAATTCCGTTCGTGTCGGTAAAGACGACTGTCGGCTGCATGGTCGCGCCATTAGTGCCGCTGAATGTTACGCCAATACCTGAAACAACCTGGCCTCTGCCGTCCGTCACTATCGCTTGCACGGCGTTAGTGGCCGTACCGTTGGCCACGGCGCCGTCTGCCGTCACCGTGAGGTTGGCAGATGTAATAGTGGCAGTGCTGCTGTCAGGTACAAAGGTCGTTTTCACCGTCTGGCTGCTGCCGTTAATGCCGGCAGTAACACTGCTGTCACCGGCTTTAAGGCTGGTCAGAGTGGTCGTCGCTTTGCCATCCGCACCTGTGGTTGCACTGGCGGTGGTGACGGTTGCGCCGTTCGTGGCGGTGAAGGTGACGGAAGCACCTGGCACCAGGTTACCCGCAGTATCGGTCACGATAGCCTGGACCTCGTTAGTGGCCGTACCGTTGGCCACGGCGCCGTCTGCCGTCACCGTGAGATTGGCAGATGTAATAGTGGCGGTGCCTGTATCCGGTATAAATGAAATGGGTATGGACTGACCTTGACCATTTGCTAACTGAGCATGAACAACAGAAGTATCAGCCTTAAGGCTGGTGAAGGTGGCCGACGCCTGTCCCTGAGAGTCGGAGACACGAGTGGTCGTCTCGGCTTTGGCACTGCCGCTTTCCACGCTGAAAGTTACCTTCTGGTCCGCCATTGGCGTATTGTGAATATCGGTCACTTTGACCATTACGCTATCCGTCGCCACACCGTCTGCGGCTGCATTGTCATTCAGTACGGTAATATTTTGCGTTGTAATGTCTGCTGATGAATTATCTACGCCAAAATGAGTATCTACAGACTGACTGAGGTTGTTAATTTTTGCGGTGATCGTGCTGATGCCATCCACAGTATTAGTGACAATGATTTTGGCGACACCCCGGGCATCTGTGGTGGCCGAGGAACTATCTAGAGTCGCACCGTGACTCGCGCTGAAGATAATGACCTGACCTGTCAGCGGATTACCGCTGTTATCCAGAAGCGAAGCCTCAATGGTATTAGTGTCGGTGCCATTGCTCATTGCGTTATCTTTAGTCACCGCCAGTGAAAGGGTGGCATTGGTCATATCCGCGACAAACGTACTGTCTACGGTTTTGCTTTCACCTGAATCCAGCGTACCCGTAATATTGGTGATCCCAGTTTTTGTGCTTGTTAACAGCGTACTTGCGAGCCCGGTACTGTCAGTGATTGCTTTCGTTGTCGTTAACTCGGCACTGTTTCCGGCCTGACTGAAGGTCACGCTCTGGCCTGCGACAGGCTGTTTATTGCTGTCTGTGACCTTGGCATCAACACGGTTTACCGTCACACCATCTGCCGGTGAACCGTCAATGGTTGCTTTCAAGGTGATATTCATGTCGATCGGTTTCTCGACTTCGAGAAGGGATAACGCACGTTCGGATGCATTTCCTTTGACGTCCCATGCCATACCACTCACGGAATAGCTGTTATTTCCGAAAGCCTGATATGGCGGTAATGTGACGGCCAGTGTGGTACTTGAAAGCTGAGTTGTCACACCCCCGGCCGCAACGACAGCGGCAGTATCCCATTCAATATGATCAACAGAATATTTACTGCTGACTTGTGCAACTAAATAAATGGTCTGTTTAGATGCCCCACTGAGACGGTCAGGCAGCGTAATACGCATCAGATCTTGTTTTTGATAATCGAGTACGATGCTGTTATTACGATCAACTAAATCCAGCCTGCTGCCGGATAACATTCTCAGATTATTGACTTCGTTTGGATCAAGATGAGAAGCCAAGGACATCCCTGGGCGATAAGTAAGCTGTAAGGAAATGCTGCTATCGTTATCTCCGCTTTCGCCCTTATGATGATCTACGCCCACAGTGAGTAACGGAACAGGGGTGAAACTCACACCCAGAGTAACGGCTTGTGGATTTTTGCTACGGCTATCTTTATCAGTGAGTGCGACACTATCCCCGTAGTATTTTTCATACATTAGCTTACCCCCGAGTTGTGGATAAGACGGTAAATACGCTTCACTTCGGATATCAAATCCGTTAGCAGGGCGTTCATTGTAATCATCAAAATCACGGGACTGATGCCAGTCAGTCAGCGCAAAATAGCCGTTCACAGAAAGCTTCAGATAATCTCGCCATGCCTCAAATCCTGCTCCCAAACGGCGGTTTTTTCCTGTGATGTCATTATCAAAGAATGTATTTGCGCCGACCATCCATTGGTCAGTAAGCGTACGGAAACCCACGCCCATATTGACGGTGTTTCTGCCATCTTGATTGCGCGCCCCAAGTTGGGTGAAAAGTAAATTGGTTTTATTATCATAAATAGGGGCCAGCCAGTCGATTTCGCTGCCATCAAGATCGTTGTTACTGTCCAAACTTAATTTGACTTTGGCCGTACCAAACAGACTCAACCACTGTTGTGCATTAGAATTAGCAACATCAGTAATTTGTGAACGGGCCATGCTGGCTACCGCATCACTGGCATTGCTGTTAGCGAGCATTGAACCCGCCTGACTCAGATCTTGTCCCACTATATTCGCGTCGTAGCCAGCAGGTTGCTCATCCGACTGCATTAAGAATTTATTCTCCGGTGCCGGAATGTCCAACTCATCACCCGTAGTAAGCTGAGTGAATTGTTTGGAAAAACTGCGAAACTGATTGAGCTTCTTAAGCTCTTCTATCGTGAGATGATTTTTTTTTGCCTGGGTATAAACCGTTTCATTGGGTCCTAAAATATAAGGGATTGTTCTTATTCCTTTCATTGGTTGATTAATATCCTGAGCGGCTACAGAAATCACTGGAGCAAAGGCCAGTGTGACTGGCCATATAAATTGAATTACAACAATTAACCATGTAAGCGCAATGTTTTTGCAATCAAAGTTTCTTTGAGAACGATTCATAGTTACTCTTATTAGAATTGAACGTATGCGTTGTGAAGAGAAAATGATAAAGCTAAAAAAGTTATAATCATTCTATCTTGGCGAGGCTATTTCGTATTAAAGCCCCCGCTAGGAAATAACTGGATCTTTAATTAGTATACTCGTTTATACCCCTTCAATAGTAGTCCAATAATGGATTGTTATTGCCGGTTTCATCATTGCTGGCATGTGTTAAAGTTAAAGTTGAGTTGTGTATATTTTCTGGGGAGCGACAGGGTGCTATTCGTATGGTTCTGGAAAATCAGGGCAAGTACAACTCACAGTGGGCAGGCACCTGCCCTATTTAATTTTTTGCAGTTGATAAGCGTAACGCATAATCAACATCACTTTAAAATACATTGTATTTTAGGCGGCTTTATGAAATTTAAAAAATTAGTTCTCATGACTTTTTGTCTTTTCCCGTTATCTTCATTTGCTTCAGATGGCGATATTACTTTTAATGGTGAAGTGACATCCGCAGCCTGTACCTTCAACGGCTTTAATAATGGCACCACCACCACCGGTGCTGTTATGGTCCTACCAAGTGTCACCCCAACTTCCTTCACTGGCGCAGGCGGTTATGCCGGGATGCAGGATTTCACCATTGACCTTAAAAACTGTAGCGTTACCACACTCAAAAATGCCCAGGTTTCTTTCAGTGGTACTCCTGATACGGTTGATAACTCTATCCTTTCTAACATTGCAGGCACCACGCCAGCCTCAGGCGTAGGTATCGCGCTTCTGGAAAACGACGGTTCTACTCCAATCAACATCAACGGCGGCGCTCCGGCAAAATCTCAGGCATTAGTCGAGGGCGATAATTCACTGAAGTTTAAAGTCGCTTACAAAGCGAATACTTCAACTCCGGCAGTTACGGCGGGGAAAGTCAGCGCCAAAACGTTTGTCGACATTGCGTATAATTAATCCGTTTTCAGACTTAATAACATTTCTTTAATAGTTTAATTTACCCGCTTATAACAAACAGGCTAACTGTGACGTGGAATCATTTATCATTAATAATGAAGACTATCATTTTTGCGCCTGTTTTATTTATCCCTTTATTACATGCCGCAGAAATCCCAAATAGTACAAATAAAGAAACGTCCGAATTCGACGCCGATTTTTTACGCAAAGATTCCGAAGCAATACCGCAACAATTTTATCACCCTGAAAACGTCACCGCAGGGATGAAAACAGTCGATGTGGTTTTAAACGGACATACATTATTTAAAACCAAGGTCGAGTTCATTCCCGTTAAAGGCCACGACAGCGCAGTGCCTTGTTTAACACAAGCTTTATTGCACCAGTCGGGTCTGGATCGTCATCTTGATGAAATAGCAAAATCTGGCAATGAAGTGTGCTATGACCTGATATCCAAATGGCCGGATGCCAGCATTAAATACGATGAGTCAATGCAACAGCTGCTGATCACCGCCCCACAGGCTGCCATGAACGTTGCGACGGAAAGCGAAATGATCGACCCGTCATTATGGGATAACGGCGTGAATGCATTGCGCCTGAGTTATTCAGGTTACGTTTATCATTCGGAAAACCATGCTTCCGGTGCCGATTCATCTGGCAGCGATAACGCTTATCTCAGCCTGAACTCCGGTGTGAATCTTGGCTCGTGGCGTTTCTACAGTTTCGATACGTTCAATAAATCCGAGACAGGCTGGGAACAAAATCATGACCGGGCCTACGCCGAACGCGATATATCTTCGCTGGTATCACGCTTTACGGTTGGGGATGTTTACGCCAGCACTTCCAGCGACATTTTAGGCATTTTGCCTCTGCGTGGCATCACGCTGGAAACCAACAACCAGATGCTTCCGGCCTCAACATTCAGCTACGCGCCAGTGGTTCGCGGCGTGGCGCGCACCAATGCCAGAGTCGTTATCCGCCAGCGCAATAACATTATTTACAGCAAAACCGTCGCACCGGGCAGTTTCGCTATTTCTGACCTGACCAACGGGCAGATCGGTGCTGACCTGGACGTCACCGTGGAAGAGAGCGACGGCAGCCAGCAACAATTTACCGTGCCCTATACGTCGCTGCCCAACATGATCCGCCCAGGAACCTGGCGTTACAGTCTGAGCGGCGGTCGCTACCGCGACGACACGCTTTCCTATCAGCCATTAGTGGCTCAGGGCAGCCTGCAATATGGCTGGGATAAAGTCACGCTCAGTGACCTCGTGATCGCTGGCGAAGGCTATCAGTCTATGGCGCTGGGCGGTGCAGTCAGTCTGGGGGCATTTGGCAGTTTGTCCCTCGACTGGGCGCTGGAACGCCATGTTTCCGCTACAGACTCAAACGACAACGCGTTCGATACCGATGAACCCGAAGCAGCAGGTGACAATGGTCGCGCCCTACGCCTGCTTTATGCCCGCCGTTTTGATGATACCGACACCTCATTGCAATTGATGGGTTATCGTTATCAGACGTCTGATTTTATGGACTTCCCGGAATACGCCGGATGGCGCTGGGGTGATGACGACACTCGGCATCATCGCAAAAATGAAGTGCAGGCCACCATAAATCAGGGCTTGGGCGAATATGGCAACGGGTATCTGACGTTGCAGCAAGACAGCTATTACGACTCCAGCGCCAAAGATACGTCACTGACGCTGGGTTACAGCTTCAATATTAAATCGGTCAATGTCAGCGTGAACTACAGCTACCAGGCCAATACCGGCAATGATGATATTTCCGACAACAGCCCTGACCGTCAGCTGTCTCTCAATTTCTCCGTGCCGCTTGATGCAGGGGAAAAACGCAGCCGCAATCTGTCGTTTACCACGAACACCAGCAATCGTTCCGGTGATTCGCAGATGGCGACGGTTTCAGGCACAGAAATGGAAAGCGCCATGAACTATTCGTTGTCCGTCCAGCATGACAGCAACGGATATTCACCGTCAGCGGCCGTCGCCTATCGCAACAGCATCGCCAATATGAATGCCAGCGCCAGCGTCAGCCAGAACAGCAGCCAGTACTCCGCAGGGATCTCCGGCGGCGTGGTGGCGTATCGCCACGGCGTGGTGCTGTCTCAGCAGTTGGGCGACACCATCGCCATTATTGAAACCCCTGGTGCGGAAGACATCAGCGTGGAAGGCCAGCCGGGTGTTGCGACCAATCGCTGGGGACGCGCGGTGGTACCGTCAATTTCGCCTTATCGCGACAATTCACTGTCGCTCGATACCCGCCATGCGGCGGATAACGTTGAATTGATTGATGGTGGGGAGAACGTTATCCCTACCCACGGAGCGGTAGTTGTCCGCCGTTTCCAAACAAAAGTAGGACGCCGCGCTATAGTGATGTTATCGCTTTCAGACGGCAAGCCAGCACCTTTCGGCGCAAGTGCATGGCAAGGGAAAGAGCAGGTCGGCATGGTAGCCGATAACGGATTGTTGTATCTCAACGGCGTACTGGCCGATGGCGACACAACCCTGCGTGTGACACTGGGAGATAACACACAGTGCCAGTTCAAGTTACCTGGCTCCGGAGGTCCTTCTGACCCCTGGTATCAACAAGTTAATGCGGTTTGTCGCTAAGCAGAGAAATAATGAAACTCCATAAATTTGCAGTATCCCTGATTGTCAGCACTTTAATTTTATCCGGTGTCGCCAGCGCGGCTGTGCGCCCCGCTCTGACCCGAGTTGTCGCGCTTGAGAGTGATAAAGAAACCTCCATCAAGCTTATCAATGATGATAAAAACAAGGACTACCTGGTGCAATCCTGGGTGGAAGATTTGCAGGGTAACGATAAAAACCTGCCGTTAATTCTGACGCCACCGCTGTTTAAAATCGGCGCGGGTCGTGAAGGGAAACTGCGTATGGTGATTGTGCCGGGTAAAATCCCGCAGGATCGTGAGTCCGTATACTGGCTGTGGATCCAGGAGATCCCTCCGGTGAGTAAAAGCACCGAAAACCAGCTCGAAGTTGCGGTTCGCACCCGTCTGAAAGTCTTTATTCGCCCGACGACTTTGTCAGAAAAACCGGCTGATACGGTGAACAAATTGCAGTGGCAGGTGGTGAAAGAAGGCGGCAAAGCCTGGCTGGAGGCGAAAAATCCGACGCAATATTACGCCAGTTTATCTGAGTTTACCGTAACGGTTGCGGGCAAAACCGTCGCCATCGACGGCAAAACCACCATGGTGCCCGCTAAAGGCCAGTCCCGATATGCGCTGCCTGCCAGCGTGGCCGGTAAATCAGGCTCCCTGAATTATTCCGCGATCAATGATTTTGGCGGTGATTCTGCGGTGCTGCATCAGTCATTGACGTTCTAACGGACAGATCCTATGAGAAAACGGCGCCCGCTGACCACAATCCTGCCTGCCATCATGCTGATGCTGGCAGGCTTTTTCCCCGGCCTGAGTTGGGCTGGCGTATTACATTGTGATATCGACTCCGGCGGTGCCTCGCCGTTTTCCCCTTACACGCGTGAAAATCCGATCGCGGCAGATCAAAACACCCCGGATTATACCGTAGTGCTGTCGCTCGATTACGCTCAGTTTCTGCCGAATATGCGCCTGACCTGCACCTCTGACGGTCAGGAGTTCACCGCTCCGGCCTCTTTTGACGGCGACATATCGCTTAGTCTCAGCGCGGTCAATGACCAGCAATTGGACTGGGCGGGCGAGGCACAAACCAACAATAATGGCATCAAAATGAAGATGTACATCAAGGCGGTGTCTATAAACGAAGAGCCGCTGGCGAACAGTTATCCCCCGGCGAAAATGGCGGCGGGGAAACGCCTGGGGGTGGAATATCCTATTGTTAATGGCAAAGATGACACCACTCTCGTCCAGTTTGGCGCGCAATATAATGCCGATAAATCATTGTATAAATACGACACCAAATACAACTTCGCCATCGAATCGATGCGTGCTGAACTCATCAAGTTAGGCTGGATGGAATATAGCTCGACGGCCGTTATTCCTCCTGGCTCGCATTTAACCTTTTCCATTGACGGCCTGGGCGGAATTGCCACGGTCGATATCCCTCTGGGCTCCGGCGTTTTTATGGCCGCGCCGTCGTGCTCGCTGGACAACAAACACCAGATAGTCGAACTGGGTGAGCTTCACCCCAACGCCACCGGCAGTTTTCCGCAGAACGGTCCGATGAACCGTTTTGGCATGGACTTCACTTGCAGCAGCTACACCAATAATGTCGAATTCACATTTGAAGACGCCAACGCCGTTCTCAACGGTAAAAAAACGTTGGTTGTTCACAGCGTGGCAAATGGCAAAGCGGTGAATGGTCTGGCGGTTGGGATGTATGACAGCGAAGGAAAAGAAGTGGTGATGGGCGTGAAGCAAAACCAGGGGGTGGGTCAGAAAGGTAAAAACACGGCCTCTTTCCAGGCGGCTATTATCCAGACCGCAGCCGAAATTACCGATTCAAACAACAACGCATTCACCGGGAAATTTAATGCCAAAGCGAATGTGACGATCACTTATTACTGATTAATATATTGAGCATGTTATAGTACAAGCTCAACAATAACATCAAGTATAAAAAAGTGGACCAACTTCGATAAGGTTATATGTTTTTCTTCTCAGCTTTAGCTAGCAGAAACAGTTAACCGTCATGAGGAGCGATGAAAAATTTTAATGGTGTGTACATGAGAAAATAAACATGCTCTCCTCGGCTTTGTTGAATAAATCGGATTTAGATAACAGGTCACCTATCAGTCATTTTCTCAGATAATCCGTATGCTTTCGGATATACCTGCATCCGTCATTTTGTTTAAAGCACGGATCATGACCATACCTTCTCAGACTTGGCATCGTAATCCCGCAGGGTCAGATAACCACCAATCAGTTGTTTTACACTATACTGATCCTACCCACGTAATGTGGACACGGTCCTAAGCGAGGTTCTGGTTTTCAAATTGTTCCGGGCTGAGTCCGCCACAGGGGCTGTGACATCGCCAGCGATTGTAGTCACACTCAATATAATTAAACACTGTCGTTCGCATTATTTCCCGACTGGCAAAGTATTCTCCATGGATACATTCCACTTTCAGCGAGTGAAAGAAGCTTTCCACACAGGCATTGTCGTAACAACAGCCTTTTGCGCTCATACTGCCACGCAAATTATGACGTTTCAGTAAGGCTTGGTAATCCCCTGAACAATACTGGCTGCCTCTGTCAGTATGAACAATGACTTTTTCCGGGCGCTTTCGCCGCCATACGTGGCGACATTGACCAGCCGATGACGGCCCGGGATCACAGGTCAATGACCACCGCCAGGTAAAGCCAGCCCTCATCAGTGTGAAGTAGAGTAAGAGACAGGGCGTAGTCGGACTATTTCCCTGCCTCTCCTCTCCGAACCGGACGTGCACCTTTCAGTGCATCCGGCTCTCCATTTAAATGCTGGCGAATGCCATTGCTACTTCTGTAAAACGCGATGTATACGTGTTTCTGACTTCAGTCCTCAGGTAAGGATTCCCTTCGGGCAGACGCCAGCGGAACAACTTCTTGCCTTGCCCTACCAGCCGGTACAGGATTTCGCCACTGAGCTTGCCGTGGTTGGTTTTACCAAATATAACCAAGGTCCTTACTCTGACCGGGTTTCGGTGGTTTACACCAATAGCGCATCAGCGTTTTGATACCCACACGGTATTTACGGGCCAGCCAGTAGGCCATTTTCCAGAACACGACACGATCAATATAGCTGACTACACTGGCCTTAAAATCAAAGAACTGATAGAAAGCAGCCCAGCCTTTCAGCTTCCGATTAAGTACCTCAACCATATCGATTTTGCTTTCACTGTAATTGCCTGATAACAGTGCTGTCAGTGACGCTGCGAAGTTTCTGGCTTTCCTCATCGGGATGGTCGATACCACCCGCATATCGCCGTAACGACTGCGTTTGCGGATGATCCTGTGACCCAGAAAGATAAAGCCGTCGTTAACATGGGTGATTTTAGTCTTATCCATGTTCAGCCTGAGTTTCAGGCTGTCTTCAAGCACACTACGACACTCCTCCCTGATGGCTTCTGCCTGTGCTTTGGTGCCTTTGACGATAAGCACGAAGTCATCGGCATAGCGGCAGTACGCTACAGCAGGTTTCCATTGCCAGTTTTCTCTGACTGCGGTACTTCGGCCTCGCTGGATACTGTTATTCCAGTACCAGCGATCCTTTCTGGCTTTCCCGCTCAGATAGCGTTTATGCAGATACTGATCGAACTCATTGAGCATGATATTCGACAGCAACGGCGATATTACGCCACCTTGCGGCACGCCTTCACTGGCCGCCCGAAAGAGACCAACATCGATATGTCCCGCCTTGATGGTTTTCCACCGCAGGGCCAGGAAACGTGCGTCACTAACCCTGCGACGTACGGCCTTCATCAACAATCGATGGTGTACAGTGTCAAAGTAGCTGGACAGATCACCTTCAATCACCCAGCGGCCCCGCATTTCCCCACAGTCGGTTAGTTGTAATTTCACCGTGCGTATCGCGTGGTGGACACTGCGTTCAGGCCGGAAGCCATACGAGAGAGTATGAAAATCACTCTCCCATATCGGCTCCATTGCCATCAGCATTGCCCGCTGAACAATGCGGGGATACCCAGAGGTCGCAGTTTGCCGTTGCTTTTGGGGATGTAAACCCGTCTTGCTGGCAGGGGCTGGTAGTGACCTGAGAGGAGCTCATTTCTGAGTATTTGTAACTCAGCAGCCAGTCTGGCCTGTAGCGTTGTTTTATTCACGCCATCAACGCCGGGGGTATGCGCTCCCTTTGATGAAAGCGTGATCCGCGCGGCTTCAGTCAGCCATTCTGGTTGTGTTATCAGACGCAGCAGCCGTTCAATCCGTCGGGACGGATCGGTGGCTGCCCATGTGGCAAGCTTGCGTTGCATTTCGCTGATTATCAAAGGTCTTCACCTCGTTAGGTCAGTTAATTCACGTCGCAAACACATGTAAACTGCTTCCCTTCGCCATGTAATGGGCTTTCCCCATCGCGGACTACTACGAAAGCTCCGCCGGTCAATGCGTCATTGAGGTCATGCCCCCTTAGCATCCGTCATTGACCTTCCCCGGTTCACCTGTCTGGACTCAGACATATTGAGGAAGCTGCCCATCGCACTCTTTATCCTTGCTTGCCGCAAGTTGGCAGAAATCAGCAGTCCGGCTGTGATGGATCCTGCTGTCCCGGTTTTCTGGTTATATATCAGATAGCCTTCGACCAACTGCACTTACCTGTTGCCGTTGACGCTTTCTGCATGACCTGTCAGATCACTTAGGCCGTGGTGACATTCCAACCCTCAGAGACGGATTAATGGGTTCATGTTCTTCAGCTTTTCAATATTCAGCCTTGAGGATCATCTTGGCTTAGTGATCTCGCTTCAATCCCCGTTGTCAGCGGTTTAGGCAGCTAACAGGTAAAACTGTTCAGCCGGTGACAATCCGTCGCCGGCTGGAGGCTGAAATTGACCCTTGCGGATCATGTGAATGAACTCAATGCCCGCCCGTATCGTCTGTGCTGGTTCTGTAGCATTAAGGCGGCGTCAGGTAACATATTGTTTTTTTGTTATGTTGCCTGACTATGTCTCTGGTCCGAAACGCTTTCAGTCGTCTGCATTACCCTGTCGATGTTATTGCACAATGTTCGCTGGTATCTGGCTTACCCATTGAGTCTGCGGAACCTGGAAGAGATGATGGCCGAACGGGGCATTGTCGTTGACCATTTCACCCTCCATCGCTGGGTTATCCGCCTCGTCCCCTTGCTGGATAAGGCGTTTCGTCGTCGTAAACGCGCCGTGGGGCGTCGGTGGCGGATGGACGAAACTTACATCAAAGTCAAAGGCCAGTGGAAATATCTGTACCGGGCAGTCGATACAGCGGGGCAGACCATTGATTTCCTGCTGACGGCTAAACGGAATGCCGCAGCCGCGCTGCGTTTCTTTCGCAAGGCCATTCGCCATCATGGTGAACCAGAGGTTGTCACCATCGATAAAAGTGGTGCCAACACGGCTGCTCTGGCGGCACTCAACGCCGGTAAACCTGATGAAGAAACCATTACTGTCAGGCAGAGCAAATACCTGAACAACCTTTTGGAGCAGGACCACCGAAATATCAAACGGCGAACCCGACCGATGCTGGGATTCAAATCATTCCGGCGAGCACAGACGATACGGGCGGGCATTGAGTTCATTCACATGATCCGCAAGGGTCAATTTCAGCCTCCAGCCGGCGACGGATTGTCACCGGCTGAACAGTTTTACCTGTTAGCTGCCTAAAAAAACGGCATCGCGGATCTTTTCAAACTCTCTCCGATAACGCGACAGAACCATTTATTCAACAAAGCCGAAGTCACTCTTAAAAATGTGACCATAAATGCTCTTGAGCTGCTAGCAGATTTTTGTGAAAAATTCCATATCTACTAATGGATGTTGATCATTAGTCAGGAATGGCAGATGATTATAAAAATTAACACGTCCTTATGATAATCTTATGGCTTATGGCTTATGGCTTATGGCTTATGGCTTATGGCTTATGGACTGATGCTGATAATGAAAAATTTAAGGCAAGAACCAGCACTATCTAAGTCAAAAAGACTGGATTTAAATTCATTACTTGTATTTATGGAAATATATAATACTGCTAGCATATATGATGCTGCGAAAAAAATGGGAATATCCACTTGCTCGGTGTCTCAAAACCTTAATAAAATGAGACTGCATTTTAAATATATGCTTTTCATCCATCATGACCAAGTCTTCCTGGCTACACCCTTAGTAAAAGAGGTTTACACCACATTGAAGGACGACCTCGAAAGTTTACTGGGAAAGTTGAAGGATATTGGATGAACCGGTACTTTGTCGGACTCTCTTGCAAAGTACCACACTACCTTTAAAGGATTTTGTTTAAAGTACGGATAATGGTCATAGTTTCTCTGGCTTGGGTATTCTAATCCCGCAATGTCAGATGACCGCCAAATAGTTTTACACGATACATCGTCATTTCCGCCATCGAATGCGGTTATAAAACTGTGCTCTATTTCCAGTAACTGTTGATCCCCGTGGGTCTTTGCCTTGCGACAGCTTGATTTCGCTCAACAGACGCTGCTAAGCAGTAACCGCCAGTGTTCTCACGGGATATACTTGTGCCGCAGCCCATCGTCGTTTCCAGGAGTGGCGTGATGCCGGGGTTTTCGAGCGGTTCTGGCAAAACGGATTGCTTGCCTGCGAGAAGCTTGATGCCATTGACTGGTCATTGTTGTCGATGGATGGCTGCATGACAAAATCGCCACTTGCAGGCTCAAAAAAACAGGTCGTAACCCTACTGACCGGGGAAAACAGGGCGTAAAACGCAGCCTGATGACCGATGCGAAGGGACTTCCGCTCTCACTGGTTGTTGCCGGGGCCAATACCCACGACATCAAGCTGGTTGAAGATACGCTCGACGGGCTACAGGCAGGTAGACCGGGTCAGAGGCTGCGTCTGTGCCTGGACAAAGACTATGCAGCCGAATGGCTGGAAACCTGTCTGATAGCACGTCGTTATGAACCCCATATTCAGTCGAGGAAAGAGGAGTCTGAGGCGATTAAAAACAGCGACTTCAAGGCACATCGTTGGGTTGTAGAAAGAACACACAGCTGGATGAATCGCTTTCGCCGCATCCTGACGCGTTGGGAGAAAAAGGTCGAAAACTACGAGGCGATGCTGCATTTTGCATGCAGCATTATTGTCTGGAATAAAATCCTATTGGGATTGGCTCTTAGTTAGGGTAACTATAAAACTACAAAGGTATATATACAACCATATTTGTATACAATTGTTTTTTGGTTTGTCTTTCTTTTGTAATATAAACTGGTAACTAATTTTTTTGAAAGGAATATACGTCAATGAAAAGTGTTAAAAATTTACCAAAATCCAACGATCATATGTTTCTAGCACAAAGTGAAGAAAGCATAAAGCATATGCTTAGCCAATGGAAAATTCAAAATTTACCCGGCGACATTCGTCTGATTCATACTATCCCTAGCTATACTCGCTTTGATGGCCCGTTATTCAGGCAATGTGCTGAAGATGTACTAAATACATGGGATGTCATTTCAACATCTCTTATTGACATAAATAAGATAAGAAGAGTATCAACGGATTTAAAAGGAACTATTCGAAGACAGAATGCAATGTTTTATGAGATAGGATTTGTATTAGATGTTCCATGTCAGAATATAATTGGCACATTTAAGAATGATGTATATTTTCCTAATCATGCTGGTCGTGAAAATGCAAGCCCGGTGGGAAAAGTAATAAATTCAGCTGCATTGTTTGAGCACATCAGCAGTGGAGAACGAAAACTTAAATCAAATGGTGAGCGTTTACCTCCGGTTGTTGGAGGGTACAATCAAATAAGCTCACCAATGGAAATATTAAACTCAACAAATAATTATAAACACAATGAAATTCTTGTCATCGGAAAATCAGGGGTGAACATATATAAAGGACTCCCTGCAACAGATAGGATTGAAGTTATTGCAATAGTAATTTCACCTAAAGTAATACCAAGAAATCATTCAGAGAACGTTGAGTTCAAAAGGAGGTGGAATATAATAAAAAACAATCTTGCTGGCCTAAACCCAAATGTTCCATGCCAATTTATATAATAATATATTTAATTACTGTCATTAAATATATTAAAACTTATTATAACAATGGCCTTTTGTTTGGTTTGGATTTTTTTTCATAAATCACACTGAAATAGGGAGCTAATCATTGCACTGACCATAAAGGGTTCTGTCGCGTTAACGGAGAGAGTTTGAAAAGATCCGCGCTGCCGTTTGGGGGTGCGGATGTTTTCCTGGACTGGTTTATCATCTGATACCGAGTTGTTGTCGGTACATAGCCGGACTGACTGCACCCAGCGACAGTTTAATCCGCCGTTCGTTATACCACCGGATGTAAGCATCCAAATGCAGCATAAAGCTGTCCAGTGTTATGCCTGACCATTCGCGACCATAATACATTTCCGTTTTCAGTCGACCGAAGAACCCTTCACATGCGGCATTGTCCGGTGAACATCCTTTTCGGGACATTGAACGGATAAGACCTGCTGCATTCACCCGCGTCAGCCAGCCTGGCCACCGATAATGACCACCTCTGTCGCTATGGATCACCGGCCGCTCTCCGGGCTTAAGCGTGCTGATGGCACCATCCAGCATCGTATTGGCCAGTTCAGCATCCAGCCGTGTTCCAACTGACCAGCTCACTACTTTACCATCGAAGCAGTCCACTACCGGGGACAGCCATACTTTGCCTGAAGGAAGCTGGAACTCTGTGATATCTGTCAGCCACTTCTGGTTGGGGGCTCCGGCGGTGAAGTCTCTGGCGAGAAGATTATCAGGGGCTGGACCAATTTCACCACAGTACGAACTGTAGCGGCGGCGACGTGAACGACTGACTACGAGCTGCTCTTCTGCCATCAGCCTGCGCACGACCTTTTCAGAAAGCCGCATGCCTTCATATCTGAGCATGGCGTGCAGGCGGCGATAGCCATAACAGCGGTAGTTGCTGTTAAAGACCTCCACCAACACGGTGCGTACCTCAGCATATTTGTCTGCTGCGAACAGGGCTGCACGGTGATAAAAATAGCTACTGCGGGCAAGCTGCAGGATGCTAAGCAGCTCTGTCAGCGAGCAAGTATTCCTGAAGGCATCAGCGACCTGAGTTTTTTCTCTGTTAGTCAGGGACTGAACGCTGATACCCGGGTCTTTTTTTATCAGTTCTTCCGCCTTCTTCAGGATATCAAGTTCCATCTGTTGCCGCCGAATCTGTTGCTGCAACCGGGCAACTTCATCCAGCAGCGTATCGCGTTCTTCCTGAAAGGAGGGATCTTTGTTTTTACGCATGGAACGATATGCCTCATCACCGATAAGTTCATTCTTCCATTTGTACAACACCTCGCGGCGGACACCAACTTTTTGAGCGACCTCACGGGCAGACTCGGACCGGGTACAAAGCTCTCTGACTGCCTGACGTTTTACCTCTGTATCAAAGGGAGCATGATGATTTTGTACAACGGAGATGAGCCGCCGTTTGCCCGGGTGAAGCTCGTCCAGCCAGCGATTCAGCAACCAGTCACTGGGATACCCCAGGCTTCTGCGGGTGAAAGCCTGGCAGCAGCCATGATTAAGGTAGTGCTCCACAGCAGCCCGTTTTTGTTCACTGGTGTAGCGGGGTTTTCTCGGAACAGACTCAGGTAGCACACCACCGGCCTGGATTATACGAGCCCAGCGTCTGAGCTGCCTGGTGGAAGGATATCCGAGTTCCTGGACAACCCGTGAAGCTTTTTTCCCGTATTTAAAGTAGAGCTCAACAGCCCGCAACTTATCTGCGTACGAAAACATAAACAATCTCCTGTGAGTCCAGGAAATCGTCCGCACCCCCACCCCGGACATCTCTACTTAGCCTTGACAAAGGATGTGGCAGCTCAATAGTAGTGTCCGCACCCCCTCTCTCCCGTTACGTGAGCGGCATAATCGCGAGTGCCACACATCGTCTGAATACCAGCGTGCTGGAGGGGATGAACAACAGGATCAAAGTGATAAAACGAATGGCCTATGGATACCGGGATAACGTAAACGTAAAGGCAGCGCCGCATTGACAGTTATTTAGAGGTCAGATCCACATTCCACGGCAGGAGATCCGCTACTTTGTTACACGGCCACTCTGGCAGCACACTCAGTATATGGCGCAGATAAGCTTCCGGATCGATTCCATTGAGTTTGCACGTACCGATCAGACCGTACAGCAGGGCCCCTCGCTCTCCACCATGGTCACTCCCGAAGAACATATAATTTTTTTTGCCCAGACAGACGGCCCTTAACGCCCGCTCCGCTGCATTATTATCAGGCTCTGCCAGTCCGTCACTGGCGTAATTGCACAACGCTGCCCACTGGTTCAGTGCATACCCGAACGCCTCACCCAGTCGGGACTTTTTCGACAGTGTCGCACTTTTATCCATCATCCACTCATGCAGCGAGTCGAGTAACGGTTTCGTTCGGGTCTGCCTGGCTGACAGCCTTTCGGCTTCCGGCCAACCGCGTATTTCTTCCTCTATAGCGTAGAGTTCACCGATGCGCTTCAGGGCTTCCTCTGCCGTGGCAGTATGGGTACTCATGTACACGTCATGGATCTTCCGGCGTGCGTGCGCCCAGCAGGCTGCCTCGATCAGCGCACCTCCTTCACGTTCTGCGCTGAACAACCGGTCATAACCGCCGTACGCATCAGCCTGTAACACGCCACTATATTGGCGAAGATGCTGTTGCGGATGTTTTCCCTGCCGGTCTGGCGAGAAAGCGAACCAGGCTGCCGGCGGGTCTGATGAACCGGCACTTCTGTCATCGCGTACATACGTCCAGATGCGCCCGGTTTTCGTCTTCTTCTTGCCCGGGGACAACACCGGCACCGGCGTATCGTCGGTATGAAGTTTGCGCGTATCCATCACGTAGCGGTACAGCGCCTCATCCAGCGGTGCCATTAACCGGCAGCAGGCATCCACCCAGTTGGAGAGTAAGGCCCGGCTCAGGTCCACACCCTGACGGGCCAGGATTTCAGTCTGACGGTACAAGGGCGTGTGCTCTGCGTATTTTGACGTCAGCACCCGGGCCAGCAGGCCCGGTCCGGCGATTCCGCGGTCAATGGGGCGCGAGGGGGCGGGTGCCTCAACGATGCAGTCACACTTTACACACGCCTTTTTTACCCTGACGGTGCGGATAACTTTCAGGGCGCAGGCGACCAGTTCCAGCTGTTCTGCACTGACTTCGCCGAGATATTTCAGGTCACTTCCGCACTCAGGACAGCCGGTTTCCACGGGTTCAAAGCGGTTTATCTCACGCGGAAGGTGTTCGGGAAGTGGTCGACGATGTCGGGACTGGCGAAGCTGGCGGGGAACCTGCGGATCGTTTTCCCGACCGCTGTAACGGTCATTCTCCTGCTCGTGTTGTTTGAGTTGTGCTTCAGCGTCTTCCACCTGTCGGCGCAGTTTTTCGGAGCGAGTGCCGAACACCATCCGGCGCAGTTTTTCCAGCTGTGCGCGCAGATGTTCTATTTCCCGCTCTTCGTTTTCTATCTTTTCTTCAGCACGGGCCAGCGCCGAGCGCAGGAAGGACTCCGTTTCTTCCACGAGGCTGAGTTGGCTGTTTTTTTGTCGGAGCTCTTCTTCAAGTGCTGCGATGCGGGTGAGATAGTCGCGATTCATGACCACAGTTATAATGTGGTCATGATGTTTTTACAACATTGTCAGCGAGTTAAGTCGGGATGTTTTTGGCTGACGCCAGTCCAGTTTATCCAGAAGCATGGCAAGCTGTGAGCGGGTAATGGCGATTTTGCCATCACGTACGGCAGGCCAGATGAACTGACCTTCTTCCAGCCGTTTGGTAAACAGGCACAGACCGTCAGCATCAGCCCAGAGGATCTTCACGGTATCGCCCTTGCTGCCACGGAAGATAAACAGATGACCGGAGAACGGGTTTTCATCAAGTGCATGCTGTATCAGCTCACCCAGACCGTTGAAGGATTTACGCATGTCGGTGACGCCTGCAACCAGCCAGATCCGGGTGCCCGACGGTAGTGATATCATCGGGTCCTCCCTGTCAGCTCGCGGATGAGCACGGCCAACAGCTCTGGAGACGGGTTATCCAGCGTCATTTTACCATGGCGGAACTCCACGCAGCAGGATGACGCATTCAATGGGGAGAACAGCGCCGATCCGGTGTTCAACTCATCTGATAGTGACGGGTCAGGTATCACCTCAACAGGTAGCAGCCCTGGGGATGGTGAAGAGCTCGTCGTTGCTGGCAGGCGGCGTGATATACGTCCTTCGTTTTGCCACAGGCGGAGCCATTTGAAGATAACATTGTCGTTGATGCCGTTTTCGCGGGCAATCTGAGCAACACATGCCCCGGGCTGAGAGGCCAGTTCGACCATACGAAGCTTTAAGTCGTTCGGATAATTTTTTCGGGGTTCGGAACGCCAGGTTTGAGATGTCATGGTTAGATGCCCGTCTGTACAGGTGGACGTCTAAGTTAGCAGGACGGGTCTGTTGGCAAAATACGGCACTAAATTGACGCTTACGTTTAATCGTCAAGGTTCATCTCCACATTATTTGAACAGTGCAAAGTAACCTTACTTACACCTGCTTTATCCCTGGTGATTTTAAAGTTAAGCATGCACTTGTTTAATAAGTCGGGCAACCCTGAGTCATCACCTGTAAAATATAAATCCAGGTCAGTAATCAGCTGGTCATCGCTATCGCTAAATGCGATATTTAGCGTCTCAAATGGAGTATAAACCGCAGACACAGTTGAAGGTTTACTCACGATGTTAATGATTTCGCTTAATGGGAGTAATACATCATTCCATCCCATTGATTTTAATGTCTCGATGAATAGCAAAAATCGGTATCGGTCGCTTTTATCCCCCAAATCACTTTGTCCAGATTGATGCAGAAAAGTAACTTTATTGAATAACTTTGCTGAAGCCCCGTATGTCTCACCCTGATTAATTAACCAGAGAATTGTTTTAGCAACGGATTTAGGAAAAAGCTTCTTACGTTGTGCTTCTTTTAACCACTTCATGATCAGAATGTGTTTCTTTAGTGCCGAACCAGAACCTGACCGTTTTTCTTCCATGGCTATATGGACCAGAAGGCACCAGGACAAATGAACCTGTTCCTCGGTGATCTGCGTTTGATATTGTGGTGTCAAATCGTCTATCTCTTTGCTTAATCAGAAGCTTTAGTATCCCAATGCACAATCGAAATCGCAATACCATGCCTTAATGGTATGACTTCCCCTATTCCCTGTTCCTGGTTGTGACAAGCATGTAGGAATTGTTCAACTGCCTGAGCTGTAAATCTGCCCGGTTTTGTAAGTCTCTGGACACTGGCTGGTTTACAGAGGATTTTTGCAATTGCCTTATCAGCTCTTCGGCCGGAATGCTGTCATTGAATGACTTCGATATAGAGAACACCGCCGTTTTGAGCTCGCTTACCGTCATGTACTTGCCCTTCTTTTCGTCCAGATGGTTCAGTCTGTCCTGGAGTTTCTGAAGATCAGTCACTCCCTGATACCACCCGCTAATACTGGCAGCAGGCAAAGAATTCGCCGCTAACTTCGACTGCCAGTCTTTTGAAACTGTTTTTGATAGTTCGGTATCGGGGTAAAGATGGCGAGTTTGCTCGACCAGTTGAGAGCCATATTGTAACGGCCAGTAAGGAGGTATGGTGATGAGTTCATCCAGTCGGGTTTTTAATGTCTTCGCATAGCTATCCCTGTTTGCTAACCATGCAGGGGAATCATTACGTAGCTGATCAGCAACCGGAAGTGGCAGGCTTGTTGGTAAAGCTGTGAGAGATGACATCACCGCCTCTTCCTCGGGATGGCTAAGCAATGTCGGTATGAATTTAAACGCGACCAGGCTCAATACCCCCGCCGTCAGCAACCCACTGAGGAATGCCAGACCGGGTGCGATTCGGGGGGTAGGTTTCTGCCTGACTTCGACATTAACCGTTGGCTGAGTATCTACAACATATACCCAACGTGGACTGTTGTTCACTTCTGCCGCAAGATCCTCTGCCCGTACTGGCAGCGTGACGTCAGTACGATGGCTTTCTAACTGGTCTGAGGAAGCATCGCTATTTTCGAGCCTGACTACGGTATTTTTCAATATTTGCCGTAGCACGTCCGTCCCGGCTGCGTTGTGCAGCTCCAGACGTTGTAAGGCTTCACCTGTGGAGCTCAGTAATTTTTCGCTCTGGTACAGGGCTGGTAAATCGACTCTGTGAAATGATAGTGTCCGGAATATCTGCTGGAGACGTTTACTCAGGCTACTGAGTATCTCTATACGGGCATGTGCCGAGGCAGGCCACATAGCTGACCACTGATAACGTATCAGGACATCAAGAATCGCCATGCCTTCATTGAAACCCTGTATACCTGCCAGGTTTGTTCTTGCCAGGGTAAACCATGCCGCCGTCTGGAGTTCGACACCATTGGTATCGAACAGATTTAATGCCAGTTTTTCAACATACTGCCAGTTCACGTCTGGACGAGCGGGATGGGATAGTTTTGCGAGTTCATCACGTAATTCTGAGAAATCTGGCAGTGTGCGGGGATCGCTTCCAGTCTTAAGGTGGCGTTCGGCTGAATGGAACATTGTGAAGTCCGTATCGAATGAGGGTTTGGGGGAGTTAAATAAACTGGTGTTTTTCCAGATACTGCTGTTGTTTCAGATGCCTGAGCATCACCTTACCTTCAGGCATGAATTCAGTGCCGTACCGCACAAGCCCAATACCTTTCAGTTCGGCATCGATGGCGTAACGCAGCTCTCCAGGTACTTCCTGTTCAAGCAGTGTGACATTGAGCGTCTGCAAACGAGGCTCATACTTCAGCAAAACACCGGAAAGTGTATCTATCAGTTCATGGGCGGTTCCGGGCATGCCTTGCAGGATTTTAGTCATATCCGGCAAACCGAAATCTGGTAAATGAGAGATGGCCCCCGCACGAGAGTTTAATATCCGTTGGATATTATCCAGTACGGATAAAATAACCTGGTCCTCTTCATTTGCCAGTTCAAGGGGAAGGTCACCTGTGAAATTTCCAGTGAGAATTTCATATAAGGAGGGAGATTTTCTATCCATGACACACTATATTCCTAACAATTTTTTGGTGGCAGATGTTTTGAATGTTGTTTGAAATTATTGATGAACCTTAAAAAACAAGTGATTGACTTTGTCTGAAGTGATTTATTTCGTTAAAACGGATTCTGGATTGTCCGCATTAGGTTTGCCTGGGTAATAGTAAAAAACACTTACGGCGATAATATATTTTTCCCCACAATGAAGTTTATTGGGGATCTTTAAACAAAGGCAATCCATTGGATTTTCGCCATTCTATTACTGATTTTATTATATTCTCTGGCTCCCTAGCCTCTGGTGATTCTGGGTATGCAATAAGATCACCTTGTTTAGGATGTTCAGTTATTTTTATGAAGTGGTCCATTAGTCTATCTAAGTAAGAATCTAGTTCACTTCCTTTTAGAGACTTATCCTTCCTGGTTGCTCGCCTAAATTCATGTAAAAATTCGATGAATTCATCTTCAGTATAATCATTAATTGCATTTTTAAATTCGAACATTATTTTACCTTCTATAATGAATTTCATCATGTAAACGAGGGGTTACTATTCTTAAATTATCAATATCATATACACCGCCACCATTTTCTATCGCAATATCATGGTGTATCTGGAATTTTTTCACAACTTCTTTTGGGCCTATATAATACCCATCTTTAGGAACCCATGGTGCCAAGCCGCCACTAATTCTTTCCTGGTTATCCTCTCCAAATTGAGCCAAGAGGTCTGGGTCATTGCTTATTTCCATCCATATATCTTCGCGTAACTCATTGAAGGTATTGTATTTTTTCCTTCGTAATTTATCAGCAATATGAGCCGGAATTTTAGCACCTTCTCCACTGTTGGTAACTGATAAGTCGAGCCAATTTTTCCCATTTTCAATTTGAGCGCCATTGCCTGTTGCAGTTCCTGGCTGACTCCGTGAATCATCTTTCAGGTAAACATAAATCGGCTTAATCCCGGAGTCCGCAGGGAATACCAGAATATAATCGTTAAGATCACGTTCTTCCGGCACCGGGAATGGCGGGGTCGTGTATTCGTCTTTACCATCCGGGATCGGGGTGACCAGTATTGTCGCCTGGTCTATTGGCTTGATGTCGCTGCCAGTATGCGATGGAAGGTCGCTTCCTTCCGGTTTTTCTGGCGTCCAGGTGATCAGTGGGCCATCCACACCATGAGCGGGTGTGAACTCATAACGGTTGTTGGCTTCCACCCACTTCATGTCGGCCGTGCGTACACCTTCATACGGCGTACCTTCACCTGTGTGGACGCCGTAAACACGCATATTGCCCTGGTCATCGGCATGCCAGAAAAAGCGGACCCGGGTTGTGGCTTTGGCCCCCGTTAGCGCTTTTTGTCGCAACTCTTCTTCGTACCAGTATTCGTCCCGACCAGGAACTTTGTCGCTTCCTGCCCCCGCTGACGGGATATACAGCGCGGACATCATCGCCCCCACGTATGGAATTCCACGGGCGGCACCCAACACGCCAGTAAGAGACCACTCCCCCCATACCTGAGTCATAACGCCAGCAGTTGTTCTGGCAGCCAGCGCTCCCCCTCCTATAGCAAGCGGTGCGGCTGAAGCTTCAGCCGGTGCTACTGCACTCTCACTTCCGGGTTTTCGCCGTTTAGCAGACTGAGCATGTTGAACGACTTCATCATCATGCTCATGTTGATGACCATAACCGCAGCAGTCGTCCTCAACAGGTTGGGCAAAGATCGTCATCTCACCAAAGTTATCGGCAGACTCTTCGTTTGTCCCGCCGTCAGTACATCCTTTCTCTTTCAGGCATGATTTGGCATAAACCGGCGTCACCCATGGCGTCAGCGTTTCAGGATTAAATTCCCGCATTGTTGCCGGAGGCGGCAGGCTGACTGTTTCCAACGGTAGCGCATTAGGTGCAGCAAACATCGTCCTTTTCACCTTGCGGATATACGACGCTGTCGTGCCGTACTCCACCTTCCCCGCCTCCAACTTCAGATAACTGCCGCCGCCAATCAGCGTGATGCGCTTCTTCCCGGCAAACGAGATGTCACTTTCTGAAGTAAATGTCAGTTTCTTCTCTGCAAACAGCCGCATGCTGGCGTTCTGGGCCTGCATGTCTATCGGGCCTTCCCCTGCTTTCAGGCTCAGTTGCCCGGTGCGGGCAAACAACCCCAGCTTCTCCCCTGCAAGGGCGGTCATATTGCCCATCACTCCGGCACTGATATCGCCCCCGGCATTGATGGCGAGGTTTTTTGTGGCCGTCAGTTGAAGGTGTTCGCCACTGGTGAACGCTATGCCTTCCGGGGCTGAGAACAATAACGCTTCATTGAGCGGCTTCAGACGTTGCTCAAACATTTGTATCTGGCTGTCGATATCCGCCTTCAGCGCCAGTGCCTGCTCTGCGGCCATCTCCAGCTGTTGCAGTTGCTGGTTCAGCTGGTCGATTTCTTTCAGGGCCGCGTCCATATCCAGCACCTCGCCCTGGGCTTTGGCCTGTCCGTCCGCACTCACATACAGTCCTTTACCTGCGCGGATTGTGCCCCGTTCATCGGTGCGTAACTCCGTGCCTTTGCCACGGGGCTGCGCCTTCTCATCCACCAGATGGCCGGTGTTCAGCTGGGTTTTTCCGTACTCCGTCGCGAGCTTGATATGCTCTTCGCCACGCTGGTCCTCCATCCGAAGCTTGTTGTTGGCCGGGGTTCTGAGAACATTGCGGGTGTGGTTGTCCCGGTTAACGTGGTCCGGATGTTCGGAGTCGTGCATTGCGTGAGAGATATAAGGCAGGTCGATATCACCATTACCGTACGCAATCGCCACTTCGGTCCCGTCGATGAGCGGTGTATGCCAGCCGAGGGTGTCACCCGAATACGGCTTCGCCATCCGCAGCCACAGATAGCCGTAACCCTGCTCTGACCCTTCCCGGTCAAAATCCAGCTTTACGCGGTAGCGGCCCTGTTCATCCAGGTACGCGTAGGTATCGTTCTTCTCCCGGCTCTCGATTCTGGCTGGCAGGGTGCCGTGGATTTCCGGGCGCGGGATTTCCACCGGGCGGAAGCTGTAGCGCTCGCTGTAGGGCATTCCTTCGACAGACACATGCAGGCGGGTATCACGGGCTGCACGGTAAGTGACCAGGGTGATAATCACACCTTCACTTAGGGCAGCGATGACGTTGCCCTGCGGCTCCAGCACCTGGCCGGGTGTCAGGCCCGAGGCATTACTGTCAAGACTGACACGGGCTGATTTATTCAGTTCGCGCTCGTGATGAATGCGGGCATAAAACGCTCCGCTTTCGGTTTCCGGCTCCGGTTCGGTGTCATCACCGGCTTCGCGGTAAGGGGCAGCGTAGCGGTATTGTTCGCCTGTCATGCTGGCGTCCTGCCGTACACTCACTGCTGTATCCAGTGGGGTACTGGCCGCACGGTAATTGTAATCACGTGTGGCAACCGTGCCGGTGACCACATTGTTCCGGGTGCGCACATCCCACACCGACTCTGCCGCACCATCGTACAGACCGGACGGCTCACTGTACGGCAGGCGCACATCAAACTGATAGTTGAGCTGGCTGTCGGCAAACAGGTAAACATCCATTTCCCGGGTGCTGTCCATCTCCGTACGCCAGTAAATCCCCACTTCCGACAGAATGCGCTGCACAAACTCCAGGTCGGTTTCCCGCCACTGGGTGATGAGTTCACGTGCCGGATAAGTACGCTCCAGGCGGAACTCAAAATCCGGCCCTTCCAGCCCGTGCTGGCGCAAGACCTGCTCCACCACTTCCGGGACGGACTGGTTCTGGAACACGGCACACTGGCGGGTGAAGGAGAGCAACGCCAGGCGGGAGCTCAGCGTCACTTTGTAATGCGACTGGTCCTGGGTGGTGGACAACCATTCCAGACGGGTGATGATGCCATGAACGCTTTTACCACTGCGCATCCGCAGGGAGCCATACTTCATCAGCACCTGCTCCGGGGCAATGTTTGCCTGCGGAGTGGTGAATTCAATGTCCCAGCTAAACGGCTCGCTTAACGCTTCCCGCCCGGTAAAATTCAGTACATCCGGCAGTACGGTGCTGTCGTTAATCTCAAGAGAATAGCGCGTCTGCCCGTCAAAAAGAGCTAACCAGTTATCCATCACTTCACTCCTTTACCGGCACGAGGTTGATCCAGCCATCACCGAGCTCTAGGGTGCGCGGTTTGTCCGGATCGAGGTCATCACGGGTCAAGACCTTCCGCCAGCGGTTGTCTTTCATATCCGGTCGGTTGAACAGGGCAACCACCGCCACGAACTGCGCATTTTCATCCATCGGCATATTGAGCGACACGCTGCCGTTGGGCATCACCAGCAGCTCTTTTGACGCCAGCACATCCTCTTTGAGTACCGTATCGGCGTTACGCAGCAACGTCTGATAATCAGCAGCATCCACACCTTTACGGTCCTTGAGCTGATAGACCCGGACCATTGTCGCCAGTGGCGTCTGTGCGCCATCGGCATTGACGGCGGTACGCGGCGTGAAGTCCAGATGAAGGGTTTTAATGTGTTTATAGAAGATGGATTTCGTCAGACTGACTGTGCCATCCGTGACGGTCTGGGTCAGACCGCAGCCTGAAAGCAGACCGCAGGCGACAAGCGTCAGCGCCCACCAGCGGGTAACTGTTGCCATTCAGAAGTTCCTTAATTGAGAAGAGGGGGAGCGGGATGACATGCTTAATCGAAACGGTAGTGACCGTCTTCAGCCGGTGCCAGCACCTGGCATTGCAGCCCTTCATAGCAACCCAGACTGACGGTCAGGGTTTCACGGTTATCGCTGAGTTTGCCGTCTCTCAGTCCGAGCAGACCGGTGCGCCCCAGTTGAATACGCCGACCTTTGCCCAGGCGGGGCTCTGGCAGGAGTCGCACCGGTACGGTCAGGCGTAACCGCGCATCACTGCGGTAGCCCAGATACACACGCATCAGCACCAGCAGGTCGGTATGGATGTGACCGCCAGGTAACCAGCCTTCGGCTTCCTCCGGATCGTCCGTGACCAGTGTCACCAGCACCCGGCTGCATGCTTCTTTGGCGGTTTTGCCCAGTGTTGCTCGCTGCGAAAGTTGAACACGGTTTCCAGCCCCTAACCCACTGCGGTTATTGATATGCACTTTGACCGGATCAGGTTCGGTGATCGTCGCCCGGGTATGCGGGGCCAGCAGGCTGACCAGTGCCCGGATACCTTCCGCATTGCGGGTCGGTAAACGCATGGTGCCCAGCAGCGCCAGGAATCGGGAAACCGGGGTTGCCACATGTTCAGCCGTACCCGGAATACCGAGACCCACCAGCCCCAGCAGGCACTGGGAAGTGGCGTCACGGCCCCCGGCTTCAAACGTGGCCGGGTATGCATACTTGCGCCAGATACGGTAATACTGCGTGGTGATACGGTGGCTGAAGATATCCAGAAACGAGGTGACCGCTTCATGCCCTTCCCGGCGCTGCGCGATATCATCCAGATACATGCCCGGGAGGGGCGAGTCCACACCGTACATGCCCAGAAAAGTGGTACGCACGGTCGGGGGGCGTTCGGGATGATCCTCATCAGTCTCTACCGCCTTGAGCGTGCTGACGGGAAATCCCATCCCCGGCCAGGGGCGAAAACGCACCGGATCGTTGGCGGGGTGGCTGGTGGCCCCGAGCTTCGGTGAGTCAGGACTTTCCTGCTCCAGCAGCTGGCAGAAACGGTAAAAATTGGCTCGCCAGATGTCCTTATTGAGGGCGAATGTCAGCCCGGTACGTGCTGGCTGTGAAATTCTTTCCATCGCAGTCGTTTCCCTGTCGGTTGCAGCACCAGCGTGAGCTGGTTAAAGAGGTGAATATCCGCATACAGCGCGAAGAAGCGATGCAGCATTTCGCCAAAGAGGTTCACATCCCCCTCACCTGCAAAATTATCCATGTTCAGCGTGACCTCGATATCCACGCCCCGCAGCATAAAGCCCTTCTCGAAGCGCCGGATAAGCGTGTGCTTCACCGCGACAATGGCTTCAAGGCGACGGCGGTTCATCTCATCGTCGGTCCAGTCATACAGGGCCAGCGTTCCTCGCAGCACTTCAGGGTTATCCATCATGCTGAGGAAGTTTGAGCCAAGATGACTCATGACCCGCCAGTGGAAACGGTCACTGGCCGGTGGATACAGCGGCATTGTCGGGGCAGAAACATTCAGCACCCGGACCGGGACTTTGCCTGCTTTGACCACCCTGTCTAACAGGGTGCTTTCCAGTGCCTTACGCGGGAGCTGGCCGTTGGTGCCGGTGATCCGCATCGAGAGTGATTCGGGTTTCTCAGACAGCTGATCCAGTTCAAAGGAGCGGCCACCGAGAATAAGCCAGGTGTCATAAAGGCCCGATGCCCCGCGTTTGACCCGGGTATGGAAATAGCGCTCGGGTGCATCGTGGCGCATCATGCCGCCCCGGTGCCGGAAACTGGTGAACGGAACATACTGATGTTTGCCGAGTTTCACCGCACCGTGGATGTTATCAACGCTGTAAATCTCGGTGTGGCCGTCCTGAAGACGCAGTGGCCGCAGCAGGTATTCATTGTCCAGTGGGTTAAGCGTCAGCGGGTCGGCTTCGAGTGTGAAGAGGTTGATAACCGGCGCACAATGCAGGCGGAAGTTCTCGGTCTCAAACGGCAGATCGGATGACCAGGCTTCAGTGAGCACGATGTCGATTTCAAACCAGGTACTGGCCGCATTCAGCCCGATGGTTTCAAGACCCCGCAGCTCAACAAACATAAACTTCGGACGGAAGCTGAAGTATTCAAGCAACAGCTGATAACCACTGAAGGCAGAATCCGCTTTCTTCCACAGTCCGTCATGGTCATCAAAGCCCATCGGCTTGCACCAGCCATCAAACTGATGGCGTTCGGTGCGGGTTCCGGCATGACGGGCATGCATGGCATGAACGCGACGGGTCATCGCCAGATGCAGGGCGGAGCTAATCGGGCTTTCGGCATTGAGAAAAATGGCGACTTTGTCGATCCCGGCCTTGCTCCAGTCCACTTTTTCCGGGCATTCAAAACGCAGGCGGATGGCAGAACGTCCATCGGTTTCGGTATGAAGACGCGCATCAGCAAGGTGCAGTGGTTGCAGAGGCACATCCCGCGTGGTCCGGTACTGGCAGGCGGTTTTGTGTGGCCCCACCGGACGCGAGAGAACCGAGAAACCTTCAGCCAGCGTTTCCGCCTGGCGAAGACTTTGCCACGCGGGAGAAAACTCAACGATAGCCAGGGATGGAATGGTCCGCATGTAGTGCGGCCACAACAGGCTTACCAGCCCTTCGGTCAGCTCCGGCAAATCATCATCAAGCTTTTCACGCAGTCGCCCCATCAGGAAGGCAAAGCCTTCAAACAGACGTTCTACGTAAGGATCACGTGCGCCGGGTTTATCCAGATTGAGCATTGCCGCCCGGTCCGGGTGCGCCCGGGCAAATTCTTTACCGGCCTCACGCAGGTAGCGCATTTCGGCCTCAAAATAGCGCAGGGTTAAGTCATCCATGCACGGGTATCCTGAAATTAATCAAACAAAAAAGTTAGCCACAGAGCACCATGGCACGGGCAGGATCGATAGCAATCAGACCTGCCAGTAGCGTATCCATCTCAGGCATCAGTCGGGTTTTATCACTTTCACTGCGACCGGCTTTCATACGCAGAAGCTTCAGACGGCGAGCCTGCACCTCAAATAACAAACCCGGCTCCCAGTCGCCCAGCGTCAGTTGTGGGGCGCTGGCAGTCAGTTCACCCAGCAAATGCAGCGCCATTTCATTACGGCCGTACTGCTCAGCAACCCGGGCCATGAGCAGACGCACCAGCCAGCGCTGCCGGGGAGTGTCCAGCCCCGGTCGGGACTGAAGCCAGGCCAGTGCCGACTCGGGTCCTTCACTGTCTCCCTTCTCCATCGCTTCGGATTCGAGTAACAGCACATCGTCTCCCTGCCCGTTGACTACCGTTGCTGGTTCATCTCCAAACATCCGCGTTTCTTCATTCACCTTTTCGGCTATCCAGCCTGTGGTGACCTCATCGGCAAACGGAGTACCATCATTCCAGGCCAGTCCCTCCAGCCCCGGCATACGCTTCAGGAACAGGCGCAGATCCAGCAGCACGGAATCAGACCAGCTCTCCCACGGTTGACCCGCATGACTGAGCCCCTGCCAGAGATACCACTGAAGATCGAGCCAGAAATGGTTTACCCCTTCGCAGTACATCTGACTGGCCTGCTCCACCAGCTCAGCCCAGTTTTTTTGCAGGTACAGCCGTTTCAGCTGTGCCCGGTACTCTGGTTTCGGCGGAACCAGGCGGGAACGGCCACTGCTGTCCAGCGGGGGGATTTGATCGACGGTATCCCAGCGTACGGTTTTCATCAGCCGGTGGGAGGCCAGCCAGCCCTGTGGTTGCTCACCCAGCCAGCGGGAAAGTAACTTTGCCTGGTCGAGTAAATCGCGTCCGGACTTGACGGGCGTAAGCTGGGGGGACTGAGAATGGACAGATTCGTACCCGGAATCAGGGGCGCTGCTGTTCTGGGGAATTAATGCGTCCATCCCACCGGAACGCGCCAGACGATTCTCAAGCGCCGTGCAGAGTCCGGCAAAAGACGGTTTTTCATTCTCAGGCCAGTCAGCGACGGCATTTGCCAGCAGACTGATCGCTCCAGCAATGAGCGCGGCATCGTCCCGGTCTACTTCCGGCCAGAGTGAGAGTGTATCGAGCATTTTTGTACTGCTGAGCCACTCCAGTGCGGCTTTCCGGGCAACAGGGCGCTGAGGATGGCAACGTTTGCCGTAGCGTGACAACATCGCCACCATCAGCAGCAAACCTTCCGCCAGTCCTTTCTCTCCGTC
The DNA here is from genome assembly GCF_900446255.1 of Buttiauxella agrestis. NCBI lineage: Bacteria > Pseudomonadati > Pseudomonadota > Gammaproteobacteria > Enterobacterales > Enterobacteriaceae > Buttiauxella > Buttiauxella agrestis. The sequence goes on from NZ_UIGI01000002.1 coordinate 46,736, forward strand.
GCGGCTCAGTCGGGCCTGGATGTACCAGGTCACCACGCGGATATCTTTGGCACTTTCACAAAGACACTTTTCCGCCAGTTCACAGAGTCGCTCCGGGTCAGTACCGGAGAGCTTATTAATCTCTTCGCGCATCAGCTGGAAGCTGTCGTCATATGCCGGGTCGTCTCCGGTTTCCTGCTCAGGACTGAGTGGCAACAACCAGTTATCCCAGAGAGGGAGAGCATCGGATGCCCGGGCAATGAGGTTTTGCTGATCTTGCTGATGGGTCGTGCATGCGGATAACAGGGCTTCCGGTGAACTCATTCTTTTTCCCGTTTGTTATTCTCTTTGATAAATCTCACGACAGCGTCCAGATCGTCGTTCTGGCCGTTCACTATCTGGGGTGGTTTCCATTTCAGTAACATGCTTTTCTCCTCCCCCTGTGTGGGTTTCCCTTTCCAGTAGGTTTGCCAGTGGGCTTTTCTGACGTGGGGGCGCAGGCGGCGGTTCGATATGCCGCCAGGCTCCTTCAGTGGACTGTCACGTTCCGGGCGAGATGGCTGACGGAGTGCCGCCCCTGCACGAGCCCCGGCGTAGATTTGCACCGGTTTCTTTGGTGGAATGAATCGCTGATGTTTTCCTACTCGCCTTGGTGGTGGCCGAACAGGTTTACCTTGTGTGCCCCACTCACTGTTTTCTGAACATAACCAGAACAGTACAGGCAATACGGCCTGCCAGAATCCCCGCACTCCTTCATCCTGTAGGCTGATCGCGGTAGAGACCGGCGCGGTCAACGGGAGGTATTCCATTCCCAGCGGCAGGTTCCCGTCCACCAACGGCTCCTGGGCAAGCGTCAGGGCCAGCAGCGCATCAGTCCCGTTGTCATGATCGGTGAGCGTGAAAAAGGCTCCCAGCAAAGGCCCCTGACCTTCCGCAAAGACCGTGTCTGCGGGGAAATCGAGCCAGAACCCCCAGAATGGGAGGCGGCGCAGCATGTCACCCGGGAGTGCATCAGACTGATTTGTTTCACCCAGCATCCGGAAAAGTGACTCATCACAATGGAGTAGTGCCTTACCGGTGCGCCATGCTGCCAGTGACATATAAACGATATGCGGCGGGAAATGCTTCATGATCGGAGGACTCAGAAACCCCTCCTGAGGCGTCGGGTTGTGCTTCAGCCAGTCAGCAAGCCAGGCTTTGCACTGGCGAAACGTCATAAACCGCCAGGGAGCAAGCGAGTCGGTCTCCCGCCACTTATCAACCTTGTTGAATATCCCTGGCGACCAGCCGTCCACCTGCCTGGCAAACGCCAGTGCAGGATGAATATTCCCGCCCATCGCTACTCAGTCTCCTCAGCGACCGGTTCAACATTAAAAATGGACTCCGGCAGTTTAAAACCCTGTAGCTTCAGTAATGCCAGCGGACCGTCGCCAAGCTCGCTGCGCATCACAAACTTCAGTGGGTTGCCATCCTGACTTATCCAGACCAGCTGGGTACGACTGCCATCCAGTGGGGTGATCAGTGCCTGATCCAGTAATCGAATGAATCCCCAGTTGCCCTGGTTGTTGGTGTAGAGCTGCATACCACTGTTCACACTCCGCCAGCTGAGGCTTACGCCCGGGTAGTAAGTATTCCCCGGCCATGTGAAGCTTTGCCAGCTTTCCATCTGGTTGAAGAAATCCAGTTTCTGCTCATCGAGAGAGAGCTGGATACGCGCCACATCCCGGGAAGGACGGGCCATCAGCTCAAAGTGAACATTCGCATCGCCCTGGGCAAACACAATGTCTGACAGTTCGGCCAGCTGGTTCATCGCCCGAAGGAAATCAGGATTCACTTCCATCCCCTGGCTGGCGGCAGGATCGACCACCCAGCGATTGCCCTCCTGGTGGAGGATGCCGCCAAGGTTGGTTTTCAGGAATGTGGTAATACGACCGGAGTCACTGCGCAGGAACTGTGCCAGCAGCGGCAATGAGGCATCACTGCCTGTTGCTTTGAATGGATAGCGACCGGCAAACGCTTTATTCCACTGATCCACAATCGTTGTCTGCCAGCGGGTATTCAGGCTTCCCGCAGCCGGTGCCAGCACCTGCCGCCAGGCCAGATCCAGCGGTTGCACAAATAAAGACTGACCAAAGCCGCTCCACTCCTGCCCCAGGCTTGCCGCCACCAGACTGCCGTAATCACGTGTATCGGTCAGGTCAATAGCTTTGCCCTGAAACACGGTCTGGGCCAGCATCTGGGACATCGCTTGTGGGTCGGGCGCACTGGTGACCTGCTGAAGTTTCAGACGTACCTGTGTGACACGGGCCAGCCAGGACTGGAAGCTCAGGTTACCGTTATTGCCAGTTCCCTCCTTACCTTCCATCAGCCCCGTTAGCGGACCAAATACCCCGTCAAGCGGTCCTTTGGGTCCCTGAGCCTGTTCGATAAACTGTTTTGCATTCTTCTTTTTGCCGATCAGTTTCTTCGCGGAGTCCACAATCGAATCGGCCAGTGCCTCGCCTTGCTGCCCGGTTTTGCCCTGCCATGCCAGCGTGTTCATCAGCGCCACCAGAGGAGACTGACGGACATCGCCAATCAGGTTCAACTGGGCAATGGCTTCTGAAAGCGAACCCGCCTCCTGCCACTGAATGCTGTTGACCATATTGAGCCAGGCATTCCCGAAATCCGTAAAGTAGCGTTCGGTCAGACGGGCTTTCAGCGCTTCCGGGGCAATGTCGCTTCCCGGCTGGTGAGTTTTATCCGTCAGTACCCAGTCAATTTCATCGCGGCGGGTTTTGACCACCTCGTCAATCGCATCCTGAACCTGTTCTTCCCAGGCCTGGCGGGTGAACATCCCCGGCACCACTTCTTCGGTACTGAACACCGTCGAGGCATCGGTATCACCGGTCAGGTCGGCCAGCGTTAAATCAGGCCAGTTGCTGGCAATGCGTTTGAGCATGTCCTGATACAGCCCTGATTCGGCGTTACGCTGCCCTATCTGTTTGAGCAGGATCTGGCGTACGGTACTGATTAATTCAGCGTCAGGCTTAATTTTCCACTCCGGGTGTGCCGGGAGGTTTTGCGCATAAAAGCCCAGCAATTTCGGAGCCAGCGCCTGCCAGGTGCCGTCCGCTACCCCCTGACGCGTCGGCCAGACCGCCAGGACATTTTTCGCCAGCCACCCTGCATCCGCTTTCTCCGGTCGGGTCATCATCAGATAACTTTTCAACACATCGTAGGCGCGTTGTGTGCCCTGCACCCTGGCATCACTGGCCGGAGGGAGCTGCACAAAAGCGTTCAGTTGTTGCTTCAGATGATCGGCGGTGGCATCACGCATTAACAGCGCGTTGTTACGGGCATACAACGGCCAGAGTGCCGCCAGCGTGTCATGGTCCTGATTGAGACCGAATCGGGTGTACCACGGCGCACCGGTCGCTTCACGGTTTTGCAGACGGGCAATAGCCTGCTGAAGCACGAGCTGGTTACGCAGTCGTTCAGTCAGCGGCAGTGTTGTATCGGCGGCAAGACGCGCGGTGTTCTGCGCCTGGTAAATCTGCGCACGGTTGACGGTAAGAGACAGCAAAGTACCGGCCCCCCAAAGCACAATCATGGCAAGCAGCAGTAACCGCAGACCTTTAAGCCAGTCGAAGGAGAGCTTTCTGGAACGCACGGCGGCACAGTCATCAAGGATGGCAGTCCAGGTCGGCGTGTCGATTCGGGTGTTTGGCACTGTACCGGCGACAGCCAGTTCCGGGCTGAACATCGCCCCCCGAAGGCGATACGCGGCGGAGCCCTGCATCAGTCCGGTAAACAAAACATTCAGGCTCGCTTTCAGTTCGCTCTGCAAACGGGAAGAGAGTTGCAGGAACCCGTCATGTTGCGGGTTTTTCAGGATCTGAGACATCCCGGCCAGACGTAAACCTGGAACCAGTGCATCCAGGGTAGAAACCGCATCCTGCGGCGTGGCACCCGGACCGAATATCGCGCCGGTTGCCACAGACTCTCGCCCTTCCTGATCACCAGATTCTTTGTCCGTCAGCCATAACCAGACCGGAGCCTGCCAGCCCAGCAGGTGATCGGCTTTCTGGCGGCAACGTAAAAACGCATCACGCTCAATATCCGTTGGCAATGCGGCGGTATTCATCACCTGCACGATGCCATCAATGGGATGACCGGAACGCAGGCGTTTTAATTTTGACAGGAAAACGTCATCCGGAAGAGACTGTGCGTCACCGCCATAGACCAGCACATTGCCATCGCCTTCCTGCCAGAGGTCATGGCACAGACCCGGAGCCACCTTCTGGACCTCGTCCTGATTGCCCATGACCAGCAAGATACGAACATTACGCTGCCAGCGTCGGCCATAGCGTAGCTGGAGATGTTCCTTTAACGCTTCGTCATTGAAAACGGGCTCATCGTCATCGTCTTCACCGACAATAGTTTGCGTTACCGGGGCCACAACCTGATTTTTGTTCTGCCCCCAGTGGAAGTACAAACCTGATTTACCTGCGAAGTCGAATGCCTTTTCAACCAGCCAGCCCAGGAGAAACAGCACGGCCACTATGACGGCACAAAAAGAGAGTATCCGCTGTCCGTCATATGGACCGAACCCGGTAGTAGAGGCTACCTTTTCCGGAAAGGCATAAAACAGAAATGCCGCGATGACCGTCAGAAAAAACGCGACAGCCACAACGGAGCCAATGAGTGTTTTAACTTTTACCTTAGACATTCCTGGACGTTCCCTTGCAAACTTCTTCTTTGGTGATGACGGCGATCCATGTGTCGTCCTTGCCAGCAGCAGGTTGTGCAGCGATAACCTGCATACCACGATGTTCAAAGGCTGAGTCGGCAAGCGCAATGGCAAGCCATGGCGCAGCATGGCTGGTGTAACCCAGAACCGGATCGATGCTCAAATTGTCTTTTGACAGACTGAATTTGACCTCGTTTTCTTCACAGGCATTATTCCAGCTACTGCCCTGTGTCAGTGCGGGGCCGGAAAACCAACTGCCCTGGAGCTGGTCAGGCCGCACGTTGGCCCATAGCAGGGCCCGTGTGAGTGTTTTAGTCAGCATGCTTGCGGTGCCTCTTTCGGGCCGATGAAGCCGCAGTGCATCCGGGTAAGAGAGTGCCCTACGGTTGCTGAGGACCAGCATCGCGATAGCATCAGCATCCCCTTCAGAGGGTTCGGCGGGTAGCGACAGCGTCATCGCGACCAGAATGCCCGGGTTGTCCCAGCGCTTATCCAGCCAGGCATCCAGTGCGGCCAGCCCTTTACCCGACATCAGGCGGAAAACGCGGCCTGTTTTCTGTGAAAGTTCAGCCTTAATCTGATCTTCTATCAGCGGTGAAAGGTCACTGTCACTGTCCAGCATCAGCCAGCAAGGAAGGCCCACCGGGAGTGGCTCAACAATCTCTTCAACACGGGAGGTCAGTTTGGTTACTGTCGCTTTAAGCCCTGATGCCAGATTTGGCTGGAATGCAGTCAGCGCGGCATAACGGACGGGGTTAGCGCATCCCCTGGGCTGAGAAAAGTCGACTGCCGGTGCCGAACGGGTCATGGCGGTCAGCAGGTCACTGGCTTTATTCCCGGATGATGTCTGAACAAGGTTTCCCAGAATCCAGGCGCTACGCTGGCCGCGCTGAATTTCACTTTCGATGAGTTTTTCACGCTCTACGTTTCGGGACTCAGCCCCCACCTGTTCGGCTTTATAGGCAGACCGGCGCAAGCTAAAAATCAGACCCCAGGTGCAGAACGGCAGACCCAGAGCCGTAAACCAGAACACAAATCCGGTGCGCTCCGTTGTCCATCCCCAGAGTGTGAGGGCAATGCCACTCAGCATGACAAACGCGAGGAATAACAGCCAGCGGCGCGTACTGGGCCGGACTATCCTGGTTGCTTTTTCGGGGATGGCGTCAAGCAGAACGGGCATAATCAGGCAACCCCGGCCGGAGCAAAGGAACTGATCAGGGTGCAACCACAACCGCATTTATGCCCGTGAAACGCCACCGGGATACCATGGTCGAGGTAGTCAGGATTACCTTCAACGATGGTTGTGGGGCCATGGCCTTCAACCGGACAGGAAACTTCATCGCCTTTCCGGGCCACACCGATACCGCCGAATTTCATTGTTTCAGACGCGGTCATTACCGAACCACCATGGGATGTTTTATCGCCTTTACGGATAATCTGGAGCATTTTTTGTACCTGATTTAATTGCCTGATTATTTGTCATTAAGACAGAAGCCAAAACTAAATGGACACTTTGAGTAATTAATCCTGTATTTGCTCAAGCAGTTCATTAAGCTCATGTACTCTGGCAATATTCATATCCATTCGGCATACGCTGTACATCGGTGAGCCAATCATAAAACCCTGAACATCACACCAGTTCTCACGCGACAACAGCCAGCTTTTTTGTGCCACTTCAAAGTTTTTAGTAATTTCCGGCATATCCCGAGATTCAATGATTTTGTATATTTTCTGGTAAGTGATATTCATATCTTTTTTTGCAGCGGATGATGCTAAATCAGCACATCCCATAACGATGGAGTTATTTATGTCTGGGTTTTCTTTGCGGCAATCTGATTCAATTCGCGAATAGTCTTTCGGAGTTGCATGGGAAAACAATGGCAGCATCAAGAGTGAAGCTATAATTATTTTATATAAATGCATTTTAGAATGTCTTCCACGTAGAAGGTTAGCACCTCCTGAATAGAAGGTGCTAATAGTGCTAATTAATCAGTATCATAATCTTCACCATTCCAGCGAAGTATATACTTAGGACCGCATAATATATCTTTCATTCCATGGTGAATGTTTTTTGTCACACCCAGGGATGTACACATATACGAACCATCGATAGCCTTGCCATCATGCATTTTTATCTGGAATGTTAGAATTGGAGAGTTATCCAAACTTGACATGCAGTCTGATTGGTCGCATGTCCCTGGCGGTGTTGTACTCGCAAAGGTGTATTCAATGACGTCCTGGTTTCCATCGCCATTTAAATCAGTATTTACACTGCCCGACTGTCCATCCATAAAACCCGAACTCTTGAGTTTTTTAGCGTTGACTAATTCACCCGTGCTTTGGATACAATATGCTGGGGTTGACATAACTAAGAAACAAAGTAATGCCGTATAATATTTCAATGACAACTCCATATTACTCCACTTCATTGGTCGTGATTAGTTCTAAACACATTTAAATTCCAAGCGGAAATAGTTGCAATCAATTTTATTTTGATGATGCGGGTTCTAATGAACGGAATTCATCACTCGCATGACCTTGGTTCGAGTAAACTTCCAATGTATTTCTTTTAACCAGAATAGTAAATGGGAGTACATCATTGTTTATACATTCTTCACCGTTGGCCCTTGAAACAACTGTAGTGTAATACTTCTCATCTTTATCGTTTAGGTTAAATTTAAGACACTTATTCGGAAGTGAAGTTAACTTATTTTTGGCTATAATCTCCGGTAACATGTTAAACACCATTTGTTCTTCACCGGATGGTCCATTAGATAAGCCTGTATTTTTTAGTTGAGATGTATCTAGCCATCCATCAACTGAGTCACCATCCTCTTTAAAATATGCAACAGACGTGAAGCCATTATATTCTGAGTAACCAATTACTTTGTCGCCAGGAACTAAAAATAAGCTCTTAACTTTACATTCATTACTCGGTGCATTATTAAAATACAACCGTCCTTTCGACACAACCTCAAATATGTTTTTGGATTTATCTAAATATGCTTGTTCTTTCTCTGATTTATTTTTAAGTGTTTCACACTGAGTGTTCGCGCTCGCATTTGCACATATAATCAACGCAACGAAAGTTAGGGATATCTTTATCATTTTAAACCTCTGCTTTTCATATAACTACCTTTCATTATTGCAATTAAGTTTTTTGCGTAGTCAGGGTTGGTTGCATATCCCTTTTCTTGTAGACCTTTGGCCCATTTAATTGGGTCGTCACTAGTAAATAATGATGCGTAGCGTTTATTCTCTTTTAAAAATCTAGCGCGGTCAGATATGCTTTCCTCAAATGAATTATAAGCTGCGAATTCATCAATGATTTTTATTTTCTTTCCATTTACATATTCTGAGGTCCAGTTTTCCACATAGTCTTGATCATCCTTCGCTTTTATTCCGAAAAGATTATAGCTATAGCGACTTGAGTTAATATCCACCATAACTTTCTTTCCATAATTAGATTCTTCAATTGCCTGTGCTGTAGTAACAGGTGCTGGTATTCCAGATAGCTTTTCGTCCTTTAAAGCTTCTGCATACACCGCATCGACAAATTGTTGCTTAGTAAGATTGCGCCAATCTATAGTTAGATATGGCTTCAGCGAACCCAGAAAAGCAATTGGATGCATATGCCACAATGAAGCCCCTAGTTTTTCTGTTGTCACATCCTGCATCCAGGCCATCTGGTCAAGAAACGCTTCACTGTATTTCTTCCATTCAGGTGCTTCTTTCTTCAGTGCATTCAGGAATGGTTGCCAGATGGCATCGTCTTTTTTGAAATACCAGTCACTTGGATGTTTGACTATCGTTTTCAGGGTGACATCGCGATAATCCGGGTTATGAAAAGCACTTGCGTATTCCAGGCTTGAATAATCTGTTGCTCCGCTGTCAATTTTATCCAGAAGCCGTTGATAATTATGCTTCACCAGTGCATGACTGGCGCGGGTATCGTCCTGCGCTGCACTGTGCAGGGAATCTATAACACTGCGGAAAAAACCAGTCGGCTGGGTTTTGCCATCCAGGTAATCAAAACTCGACGGCTCTGCGATTTCCGTCCGGAATCCCAGTTTTGCCAGATCGTACAGGGACAAAAGCTCAGGCTCAGCCTGTCCTTTTTGCACATACGCATTCTCAGGCCGCAGTTGCCAGTATTCCTGCTTCGTTGTCTTATCTGAGTCTGTTGTAACCTGACTCAACGTCAGAATCCCCGTCCGTTCTGTCATTTTATCCTGAGTGAATGTTCCAGTTGCGACATCCTTTTTAAACAGTTCGAGTCCGGGAGAATACTTCAGATAGAGAGGATTTTTCTCGCCAACCTTTTCAGGATTAGTCAGAAATTTCTCCAGATTATCATCCATGCTCATGCACTCGATATGAACCTGATAACGGGGCTCATAACCGCCATCTTTCGCCGCCTGATAGTAACCCATATGCCCTACAGGATCACCGGCACTGATAGCATAGGGCGCTGGACACACTACCTGATCAAACTTCATGATTTCTTTAGCTGGCGGTAACAACTGCTGCCACCACGAAGGCTGGTCTACACCGTCAGTACCTGGAGATATGTTATTTTTATCCACCAACACCCAGTATTGCTGACCAGGCTTCAGTGTTGTTTTTTTTCCTCTCTGTTGGGCATCCTCAGTGAGGCCAACATAGGTCACAAGACCATATTCCCGTTTGTTGTAGGCAACGGTATGGAGGCTGCTGTCCGTTTTGTCCCATTCAACAATGGCACCTTTGGGCATAGTCCCTTTTTTATAGCTTTCGCTGGTGTCTTTGTTATTTGTGCTGGCCGTCATCACCCATTCAGGATCGTAAGCCGAAAGTGTATATTTTACGGTCCATTTTGTTTCTGCTGGGTTGACTGTGTAGGCCGAGTAGGGAGCCAGGTGCATGTACAGGGTATAAAAATGCAACCCACTTTCTTCTTTCTTGCCCGGTTGAATATAATGCTTCACCAGTACAAATGAGCCGGAAATACTGAGCGGACCGGTTTCCCATTTAATCTGCATGTAATCTTTGCAGACTCGGTAGGCAACAACTTCCCCGTCAGCCATACACCGCACGGCTTGCTCACCTTTAAAGGGTACCGGGAAATCTATCCTCTCGGAAGCCGCCTTACCGCTTAGGCCACACCATGGCGTGGTAGCGCTGGTGATATGGATTCCGCCGTGCCACATACCATTACGACCAATCATATATAAACCGGTAGATTCTCCGCCTACATGAGAAAGGATCTCTTCCTGGTTAGCAAATTCACTTCCCCGATTGTTGGACGGGATCGGCCAGACTATTTTAATGAGATGTGTGCTATCAATTTTTTTCTCATCGGTTACTGCGTTATCTGTATATCGATAAAGTGTATAAGCTGGCTTCGCAATTCTGTATTGCTGGCCTGGGTAAAAACCTCTTAACTGAATAAAATCCGAAACCCAGTTAGTCCCATTAAATAAAGCAATATGCCCATGTGGGTGCCCATCGATGGGTTGAATGACGACGACATCTCCAGTTTGCTGCCCCGGGATTATTGTTGTATCTGTCGGCCCTGTTCCTGTGTAGGCATAAACCTGTTTAAAACCGACTGATACAAGGGAGGGACCATAATCACATGCGGAAGCTGAATTCCCAATTCTTGGGGGAGGGATTTGGATATGCACACCTCCTGCTTCAACTGCTCTTCTGACATATGCGGCACAATTACCAAGACTTCTCGGTTCAACGTGACTATTTATATAACTTACTGACGCACCGTTATTCCACATAAATCCAGCCTCTTCATTCCGTTACGCTACTGATTTTCCAGTTAACGCCATCTTTCTTCAGCGTGACCTGGAGCGAGCTCGAGGTCTCCTTACCCTCCCCCAAAACGACATCAATCACTGATTGCTGGGCATTTTGTCGAACGGTGCTGGTTTTAATACTGGATTTCCATGAAGGGTAGACATCTTGTGATTTAGTAAAGTAATTGACGTCTGATTCCACCCAGACGCCGTACCAGTCGCAAAGGTAATTTCCTTTATATGCCTTGCATTCATGTTTCTTTGCGCACAATTTCTCTAAATCGGCGGCTGAAACAGAATCGTCAGAATCATAATTACACATGGTTGAATCGTTAATGCTTTTCATGAGTTCATCAGAAACATATTTACTGACTATGGAGCTATCATTTGCAGAGTCATCACTCAGGTATGCTTTATAAAAATTAATGACTGTATTTTCAGTAACAGTATTTCCAGTTGCAAAAGCCAACTGTGAAAACATTAAGACGAAAATATATATGATGGAGTTTCGAATATTAGATACTAAGGAGCACATGTCGTCATCTCAGTCGTTAAAGGATTTGCTGGTCACCAGATTGGCCTGGGTAATATCAGTCACATTAAATTTGGGGGCTTCAGCAGGCATGTTGGCACCAGCACCCGGGACCAGATAGCTCGCTGTTTTCATAATGAAATCCCCGGTTGAACCATGCTCTATTCCGTTCGCACTCAGCTTCACGTAGGTGCCACCGCCATTCAGCGTCAGTGTTTTCGGGGTGGTGATAATGATTTCGTCATCACTACTGGTGACCATGAGTTGCTTTTGCGAGAACAACGCCATGGTGTTGTGCTGTGCCTGAATTTCAATATCCCCCTGGTTGGCGACAAGCTTTGCCCCTTCTTTATGTACAAACAGCCCCAGTGCCTTTTCAACCGTCACTGACAGGTTTTTCATTGCACCCATATCGAGGTGCTGACCGGCGTTAATCATCGTATTCTTCGTGCTGCTCATCTGGAGATGTTCACCCGAGGTAAAAGCCACGCCCTGGGGAGCGGTTGCCAGTATTACGGCAGACTGGAGATTTTTGAGCTTGTCTGACACCAGGCTAATCTGGGTGCTGATATCAGACACCAGTGCCCCGGCCGCATCAGCGGCACTGTTCAGCGACTGCATCTGGCTGTTGGCCTGGTTTATCTGGTTTACCGCAGGCGTCATTTCCAGCACCGGCCCCTGGGCTTTTGACTGCCCGTCTGCCGTCAGGTAAATGCCTTTGGCGGCACGGACCGCGCCGAATTCATCCGTTCGCAGTTCAAAGCCGGTACCGCGTTGTTCACGCTGGCCGTTGACCAGATGCCCCATATTGAGTTGGGTTTTGCCGTATTCCGTCCCGAGCTTGATATGCTCCTCGCCCCGCTTATCCTCCATCCGCAGCTTGTTGTTCGCCGGAGTGCGCCAGATATTGCGTGTGTGGTTGTCGCTGGTGACGTGGTCAGGGTGTTCTGAGTCGTGCATCGCGTGTGAAATATACGGCCTGTCCGGGTCGCCGCTGTCAAACACCACCGACACTTCGGTGCCATCGAGTAAAGGTGCATGCCAGCCATAGGTATCACCGGCATACGGCTTTGCCATCCGCAGCCACAGATAGGCATAGCCCTGCTCGCTGCTGTTGCGGTCAAAGTCCAGTTTTACCCGGTAGCGCCCCTGCTCATCCAGCCAGGCATACGTATCGCCTTTCTGGGTACTCTCAACGCGTGCAGGCAGCGAGCCGGAAATCACCGGCCGCTTAAGCAGTACCGGTCGATAGCAGACGGTTTCACTGTACGGAATCCCCTCAAACATCATCTGGAAACTGTCCTGGCGGGAGCCGCTGGCACGTACCGTGGTGATAACAATGCCCTCTTTCACCACATCCGGCAGGCTGGCATCGGTTTCCAGTACCTGACCGGGAGCCAGATGAGGGCTGGAGGTAGACCCACTGACGGTGTACTGGGCATTAAGGATGCGTTCATGCCGCAGACGGGCAAAGTAAGCGCCGGTCTCGGTGCTTTCTGTATCACCCTCAGTCAGGAACGGTTCTGCGTAGTGGTAGGTTTCCCCAGTCGTGATGCCTTCTTTGCCACTGATGCTCTCTGTGCTGTCTTTAGGTGTCAGCGCATCACGGTAGTTGTAATCCCGTGTCGCCACACCGCCACTGACAACATGATAAGCCGTGTGAATATCCCAGATGCTTTCCTGCCCACTGTCGCTCATGCCAGCCTGGTTTCGTAACGGCAGGGTCACACCAAACTGATACTGCTCCTGGGTATCCTGGAAAATCACCACATCCTGTTCAAGACGGGCATCCATTTCGAAACGCCAGAAAATACCCACTTCAGCCAGCAGACGCTGAATAAATTCCAGGTCAGTCTCCCGCCACTGGGTAATCAGTTCCCGGGCCAGGTACTCACGGGAAAGGCGGAATTCAAAGTCCGCCCCTTCCAGCCCGTGCTTACGCAATACCTGCTCAACGACTTCGGTAACAGACTGGTTAAGGAAAATTTCGCAGCCCTTCGTATGCGCTAACTGGGCAATTCGCGGGACCAGTGCCAGGGCGTAAACGGTATCCTCTTTTGAGGTGGAGAGTCGTTCAAACGACTCCACCACACCATAAACAGTACGCACCGGAATAGCGGGAGCACCGGTAAACATCGGCGTCTGAAGGGTGAAGGATGCTGGTTTTAACAGTACCGCATCACTGCCGATATCCGGTGTTGCGCAGGTCACGGATATATCATAACGCCAGGGCTGGCTCAGTGACTCGACCGAACTGAAGTTCAGCACATCAAGAAATTCACTACAGCCATGCACGTCCATCCGGTAACGGGACTGACCCAGCAGCTGTTTCACCAGGCTTGCCGCATCGTTTATCAAAGAACTGCTCATGACGGAATTCCTTCGGTCTGCCCGTTAAACTCCAGCACAATGCCTTCTTCTTCGTCCCAGTTGAGCGACAGGGAAGACGGCTTACGTTTTGCGGCCATATGGCTCAGTAACTGCTGGCTCAGCACCGGCAGGATTTGTTGATTCAGGAGGCTGTCAACGTTACGGGCCCCCGTATCCGGCAACAGGCAGGCAGACGTCAGCATATCGCTGAGACTGTCATCAATATGCGTGGTAATGCCGTAGTGACGTTGCAGGCGGCGGCTGACCTGAGCGAGTTTCATGCCAACGATGGTACGCATCGCATCCTGAGCCAGCGGACGGAATATCACCGTCTGGAAACGGGCCAGCAGTGCAGGCTGGAAATGATCGCGCAGTATCGGGCGCAGAAGTTCTTGCAGGTCGCTTTCCGTTACGTCCGGTTGTTCGTCAACCAGCTGCATCAGCGGGTCGCTGCCGAGATTGGAGGTCATCAGAATGACGGTATTACGGAAGTCTATTTCACGCCCTTCCCCGTCCCGCATAAAGCCACGATCAAACACCTGGTAAAACAGGTTCATCACATCCCGGTGGGCCTTTTCCACCTCATCAAGCAGGACCACGCTGTATGGGCGCTTACGCACCGCTTCGGTGAGAATGCCGCCCTGACCGTAACCCACATAGCCTGGAGGCGAGCCTTTTAACTGGCTGACGGTGTGTGGTTCCTGGTATTCAGAGAGGTTAATGGTGATCAGCGATTTCTCACCGCCATACATCACGTCCGCCAGTGCCAGTGCGGTTTCGGTTTTCCCCACACCGCTTGGCCCCACCAGTAAAAAGACACCCTGCGGCCCGTTCTCAGGCGTCAGACCCGTTTTCGAGGCACGAAGACGCTGAGCAATGGCATTGAGTGCCGCGCCCTGGCCGACCACGCGTGTTGCCAGCTGCTCTTCCAGTGTCAGCAGTTCGGTCTGCTCATCTTTCATCAGTGATGAAAGCGGGACGCCCGTCCAGTCAGCAATCACTGTCGCTACAGTGCGGACATCCACATCTAATCCCAGCAACGGGCTGTTGTTTTGCGCCGTAGACAATTCGGACTGGATTGCGGCGAGTTCTTCCTGACGGCTGATATCACCGCGACATTCCTTCAGTTGTTCAGTCAGCCGCTTTTCGGTTTCGAACTGAGCAAGAAGGGACACCTGTTGTAGATTCAGCTCAGACGTAAGCTGTTCGATCTGCGGCAGACGGGAAGAGTCCACGGCATTACCCAGCGCAATATCTTCCAGCAACTCCTGTTGCTCCATTGCAAGCGAGGCGAGTTCAGCCTGCAAACGGGTAAGCTGTTCCGGCAGCGTGTCCAGGCTCATCCGCACACGGGCTGCTGCGGTATCCAGCAAATCCACCGCTTTATCGGGCAACTGCCGCCCCGTCAGATAACGGCGGGACAGTGTTACGGCCGCACGAACTGCCTCGCCGGTAATATGCACACCATGGTGTTCGGCGTAGCGGGATTTGAGACCACGCAACATCAGGCAGGCGGTATCATCATCAGGCTCATCGACCTTGACCATCTGGAAACGGCGTTCGAGTGCGGCGTCACGCTCAAAATATTGCTTGTACTCGCTCCAGGTGGTGGCGGCGATGGTGCGCAGTTCGCCACGGGCCAGAGCAGGCTTCAGCAGGTTAGCCGCATCCGCGCCCCCCGCCTGATTCCCGGCTCCAATGATCGTATGGGCCTCGTCAATAAATACCAGCACCGGCACCGGAGAATGTTGCACCGCGTCGATAATGTTTTTCAGCCGTTGTTCGAATTCCCCTTTTACGCCAGCACCTGCCTGTAATAAGCCAAGGTCGAGGGTTCTGACAATCACCGGCTTCAGACTTTCCGGCACATTCCCCTCAGCAATACGCAGCGCCAGCCCTTCAACCAGGGCAGTTTTACCCACACCGGGTTCACCGACCAGAATCGGGTTGTTCTTACGGCGACGGGACAGAATATCCACCATCTGGCGAATTTCATTATCGCGGCCAAAAACCGGATCAATTTTGCCTTCACGCGCCCGGGCCGTGACATCCACCGTAAACCGGTTAAGCACCGCCTCTTCCTGGCTTAAATCGGGTTGCTTACCTGACGCCTGACCGTGTGCTCCCTCGACCGTATTTATTGCCCTGCCGATGAATTTCACATTACCGACAGGCTCCTGTATCAGCGCCTCCGGCCGTTCATCCGACTGCGCTTCCAGAATGGGACGCAACCTCTCCAGCTGGCTGGTGGTCAGGGTCATTAACGGCCACAGACCGTCGCAACGAGCAAGCCCTGGTGTTTCAATCATGGCGGTCAGCAGATGCACACTGCGGATCTGTTCATCACCGGCAAGTGTCGTAGCAAGCCATGATTGCTTCAGCAACGACTGAAGGGAGGCTGACAGCTCCGGACGGCTGCGTACCGAGCGGGGTTGTGCGTCAAGGTGCGCCAGCAGGCTTTGCCAGACAGCATCCATATCCCACTCATAGCGACGAGCGAGTACGGTCAGATCCCCTTCTCCCTGCTCCAGCAGCTTTAACAGCCAGTGCTCAGGGGTGATTTCTGCATGGGCTCGTGTCTGACACAGTGAGGCCGCACCCTCGAGCGCTTTCGCACAGTACGGGTTGAGGCGGCGGAGCAAAACGGCGGACTGACTTTCCATATCTGTATCTCTCTTTTCTGATCGTTCAGGACACGCTACCGCCCATCGCTGTTCCTTTTGATAAGGAGACCAAAGCGCACGAGGTCAAAGGGCAGAATTAAAAGTAACTTTTGCTGTCACCCGGGCAGATGACAGCAAAAGCCACCTCACGGGCTGGCTTTCGCCAGCCCGGTCGGGCATTACGCGGTAGTGCGTTCGTTCCAGGAATCGGAATGAATGATGTTGCCGTCTTTGTAAGTCCAGGTGATTTTCTCGTAGCGCAGTTCAATCGCTTCGAGATGGTTGTGCTTCTCGTAAGACGGGTCTTTGATGTCGTGCATTTTTGGTGCGACTTTCACCAATTTAACGTTCTCAAGCTTGGTGTTGAAATATTCAACTTCCTGGCCCGCGTCGTTGATTTTGTACCACTTGAACTCCGCAGATTTCAGGGTCTGACCGGTGGTCACAGCCTTGTAAAGGTACGGGCTTGAAGAGTCGATCTCTTTAGTAAAGAGGAACGGGGTGTGGATACGGGTGCCCGTCAGTTTGCCGGTGTTATTGTCGGTCGGGATGTACAGGTTGTGTTCCTGCGCAACCACTTCGATGCTGCCTTCGCGGTCTTTAACGTCAACAGAACCTTTAATGTCCGCGCCGCCGTCATCTTTCAGCCACAGATAGACTGGAATTGCCATGATTTACTTCTCCATTTCTTGAGTTGAAACGCCACGTACATCCGGTGACGCTGGTTTTTCGCCCGGAATGCGACAGGCATCGGCCTGTGGCACCAGACTGATCTCGACACGCCGGTTATGCGCACGGCCATCAGGCGTATCGTTTGAAGCAATCGGACGGTTGTCGCCGTAGCCCTGCACCGCAAAACAACTTTCCGGTACATCGCCGGTATCCCGCATCCAGTTGCGAACGGATTCGGCTCGTTGCAATGACAGGCTCTGGTTAAGTGACACACTGCCGGTGTTGTCTGTGTGACCGCTAACAACGATCAGCCAGCCCGGTTTGGCTTTGATGCCCACCAGTGCATTGACGAGGATTTTGGTAGAACCGTCTTTAAGTAACGCTTTGCCGGAATCAAACAGCGACATGCTGTCAAGACGGACAATTTTTGGAACAGGCTTAAGTTTCGGAGCCGGGGGAGGAACATACGTATCAATCGCCTGTTGCAGTGCCAGCCACAGGCGTTGCCCCGGGTAATAGCCCAGACTGTAACGCAGCGGTTCACCCTGCCGCTGCCAGCGTTCAAGCAGAAGTGCATCCTGTTTCAGCGCTGCAAGCGACTGTGCTTTAGGGACGTAATGATTCATCGGAATGGCGGACCAGCGCTGTAAATCGGTACTCACCTGGCGGATCAGATCCCGGTTATTCGTCGCAGAAAAGCCCAGAGCGGCAAGTGAACACAGCCACATCAACAGGACAACACGGCGGGTACGCTGACCTCCCTGTATCGGGGAAGCAAAAGGAGCCAGCAACGGCAGAACCGCATCGGGAAAGCGGCTGGCAGCGTCATTGACGACGACCACAGATGGGAACTGCAAACAGGAACGCAGATACAGCCACTGTGACCAGACAGACTGGGGCTCCGGCCTGTCGGCACCAGAGCGCAGGGTCACGGCAAATGGGCGGACGGGGGGCGTCAACCGATCTGCTTTATCCAGTTCATCCAGCAAGGTTTCCCGAATAAACGCGAATGCCTGGCTGAGAACCGGCAATACCATCAGATTATTTTCCGTCTGCTGCCAGTCAACGAGTGCCTGAGGGGATTCATCAGGCGGACACACGACCGGACTGTCTCCGCGCACGATCACCCAGGGTGTGGCGGGTCCTGAAAACTCACAGCTCACCACCACCGGCAACGCAAATCCGGTCAGCGCTTTCATCTGCCTGACCTGCTGACGGAGTGTCTTCAGTGCCGAGCGTAAGACAGCCTCATCCTGATGCTGGTCCGGCAGACAGGCATACATCACGGAAAGCTGTCCAGCCTGGCGGGGTTGCTGCACCAGAATGCTGCGCACAATATCCGTTAACCGGCTGACATCTCCCGCCCTATACCACCAGCCCTGAGCGGTTTTTCTGAGTTGTTGCCCCTGAAATATCTCGTCAAGACCATCACCACATACCAGTACGACTGGTCCTTGTGTATCAAGTAATGGCAATTCGACTGATGCTTCTGAACCATCAGCCTGCGGTGCGCGAAATCGGCAGTTTTTCCAGACAATCCAGCCAGCAACAATGAAAAGTATCACCGTAGCCAGGCTTTTAGAGACGTGACTAACGGGAATGAAATACCAGAGTAGCCACAGCAACACCGCAGACCCTACCAGGGTATGTAAGACAACCGGGACGATGACTGATTTACGCATTAACGTGGCAGCTCCGGAATGTGCGCCGACAACAGCGCCTGAAGCCACAGATGCCCACCCCACCAGACAACGCCAGTCAATATGACCGCCAGCACAATCCAGAACCAGACTGAGCGCATCAGACTGTAGCGATGTTTACCGGTCCGGTGAACCACCAGAGACAAGCCCGCGTCAGGCTGAGGAACACGTTCAGTCAGGGCTTTGATCACTTCATCACGCTGCGTCTGGCTCACTGCCTTCAGGCTGTATAGTCCCTGAAAACCCAGTGCAATAACCCGGTGATAGCAGATCAGAACCGCGCTAATGGGTGCTGGCTGGCGAAGGACTTCGGCAATGCGATCCCATAACGCTTCTCCAGCACGTAGCGAGCCAAAAAAACGGGCCTGAAGCGGTGCTTTACGCCAGGCTATCTGACCGGCATCAAGGGTGATTTCTTCTCCCTCTTCGGGTTTATCAGGTTTTCTCGCCATTACTGCTTCATCCAGCAGGGCACACTGGGCATAGGAGATATGGTCAATGCTGGCCTCGTCATACCCGGCACGTTCCAGGGCTTCACGAACGCTTTCCACCTGCCGGATGCACTTTTCATACAGCGCTGTGCCATCGGGAGTGACCGCACCCTTCTTCAGCATGGTGACGGTCAGCCAGGTTTCCGCCATCAGTTGGTCGATATCGATGTCCTGTCTCATGAGCGCAGCACCGCAAAGAGTTCAAGCTCCAGTTTCCCAAGCAATGCAGGCACATAGAACATGCATACACCCTGCTCCTGCATCTCACGGGCCGCAGCACTTTCCATGTCGAGGGCGAAATACTGGTTTTCCATCCGCACCGGTAACGCGGCAGGCACTCGGCTCACAGGAATGAGTGGAATACCTTTCAGAGCGGCACTGTAAATTTCATTCACGTCATCAGGTGACCCTGCCTGGCAAAGTGCCGGGAAGCGATCAGCAATCTGCCACGCGGGAATATCGGAACGGACAGACAGATACAGGTCGGCTTCTTCACGTAAACGAATATCATGCAAGCTGGCTTTCCAGGTCTGGTCATCAGGCCGGGACATTTCGAGCGCAATGACTCTTGAAGGAAGACTGGCTTCCAGCAGGCCGGTGATGAGCTCAAACAGAGGTGGGAATGCGTTGACCGGCTCTGCGTGGTCATAACCGGGAATGGCATCCAGGTCGTGCTCCAGAGAAAAGGTCAGCATGCTGCCAGCCAGTCGAGCAAGCTCAGCCCAGACCTGCTCGGGATGTCGGGCCGGGAAACGTTCATACTCTGTCAGCACCCGGGCGTGGGAATTCAGGGCATTCAGGAGCCAGAACAACGAGACGTCAGCGACCGCAAAATCAGCCAGGCGCTCGTTGCTCTCACGGCGCATTGACATCAGACGCTGGCGGCGGGAGCGAAGCTGGCGATTGAGTAATACCAGGCGTTCACGAAGTGTCGGGCTGGCGGAGAACAACGCCAGCGGCGGGATAAACGCC
The DNA here is from genome assembly GCF_900446255.1 of Buttiauxella agrestis. Taxonomy (NCBI): domain Bacteria; kingdom Pseudomonadati; phylum Pseudomonadota; class Gammaproteobacteria; order Enterobacterales; family Enterobacteriaceae; genus Buttiauxella; species Buttiauxella agrestis. The sequence goes on from NZ_UIGI01000002.1 coordinate 66,636, forward strand.
GGGTCCTGACGCCATCCACCCTGCCCGTCCCGGATAAGTCGGGCGACCGGACAGGTTTTCCAGGATTCATTACTCTCATGGGCAAACCGGATGGAATAATTGAAACGGGCCACGGCCATCGACTCTTCTTCAGCACCGAAGGCATCCTGAACCGTCACCCATTCTTCACGGTAGCGAAGCGGTCTGTCGGAAAGTACGCTTTCCTGCTGAACATTGATCACACCTGACTGCATCAACGGCAGCGCGATGACGACCGTGACCATATCAAGACCCGCAAGTTGCGCGGGGTCGAGTTCACGAGGAACGGGGGGTAACTCACTGCATTGAGTGTCGATAAGAGAACCATCTTCCAGCCACAACCGCAGTTGTGAAATCTGGATCAGTCCCGATGAAAGCAGGTTGTCATCAAACTCGACCTTTTCCACTCCCCACGGGAAGGGAGACGCCAGAGCCGATACCCCGGCACTGCGAAACGATTCCCATTCTGCCTGCTGCTGGAACTGCTGAGGGGACAGCAATGCCCCCTCGTTCCACAGTGGACGATAAATTTTCATCCCTGCGACCACCTTAGGCTTTTGCTTTTGGCATCTGGGAAACCAGCGACAAATTGATGTCCATGCCTTCCACCTGGAAATGCGGCACCGCAAAGAGTTTCACGCGGAAGAAGCCTGGGTTGTCTTCGATATCTTCCACCGTCACTTTCGCGTCACGCAACGGGTGTGATGCCTGAAGGTCATCGCCCGGATCGGTCATTTCAGTCACCAGGCCGCGCACCCAGGTATTGAGCTCCAGCTCAAGCAGGCGACGGTCTTTAGTGGTGCCGATATTTTCACGCTGGATAAGCTTCAGATAGTGGGCGATGCGTGACAGCAGGAAGATGTATGGCAGACGGGCATTGATACGACTGTTGGCCGTCGCGTCAGCTGTATCAAACAACGCCGGTTTCTGCGATGAGTTGGCCGAGAAGAAGCAGGCGTAGTCGCGATTTTTGTAATACGACAATGGGATGAAGCCCAGATTCGCGAATTCAAATTCACGGGTCTCGGGGATCATCACCTCAGACGGGATTTTCACCTGATTGCCGGTGCCCAGGTCATACAGATGGATAGGCAAATCCTGCACCGCACCACCCGCCTGTGGCCCACGAATCTGGACGCACCAGCCGTTATTGATAAAACTTTTTACCATGTTGGCAGCAAACGCAAATGACGCGTTGGTCCACAGGTATTTTTCGTGGTCTGGTCCCTTCACTTCTTCAACATAGTTGAAGCTGCGCACTGGCACGGTGTCCGGGCCGTACGGCAGACGGCCCAGCACACGCGGCATGGTCAGGCCGATATAGCGGGAGTCTTCTGAATCACGGAAGGACTTCCATTTAATGTATTCAGCACGGTCGAAGTAGTTACCGATGTCCTTGATGGCCGCGACTTCTTCCATACTGGATTTATGGAAAAACTTCGGTCCGACCGAACCGATAAACGGCATGTGAGCAGCGGCGGAGACTTTTGAGATATTACGCAGCAGCGCAACATCCTGTGAGGACGCATCGAATTCATACGAAGAAATGATAGCGGCAATCGGCTCGCCACCCGGCTGGTCGTATTCCATCGTATATGTGTGATAGTAAAGACCGCTCTGAATAATTTCCGGGGCATCCTCAAAATCCTGGCGGAGGTCTTCTTTGGAGACGTCCAGAATTTCAACCTTCACATTTTGACGGAAATCAGTGCGATTTATAGTGTGCTGTAGTCCCCGCCATAATCCCTCTACGCGCTGGAAGGCCGGGTGGTGCATCACTTCGTCAAGCTGGCGGCTGATCTGGCGGTCCAGTTCAGCAATGTGCTGGTCGAGTAAATTTTTATCGAGCTTTTCGACTTTCTGGCCTGACTGAGTAATCACCTGCATGAAAACCTGAATTCCGGCTGTCACTCGCTCATCAGCAGACGCTTCAGCCATGATGCTGGTGTCCTGATAATCAGTGATATCACCCAGGTTTTTAACGGGAGTCAGATTGATTTTTTCAAACAGTGAAGCGTAAACGCTATTAGGCGGAGTTTTTTCCAGTACAGTCGTTTGCCCTTGTACTGAATGTGTTTCGGTATTTACGGACATCAGCATTCTCTCTGTTAATCCATTAAAAGACTCACCCTGTTTTATTCAGGAGCAAGGGCACTTAATTCGTCGCGTAATTCCTGCGTCAGAGCCGGGTCGATAAGAATTTTCTCAAGCTCTTTTCGGAAGGTAATATTGTCGAGAAGATTAGATTTCAGATCGCGAAGTAAATTACGCATTGCAAGCATGGCGCGGAGCTGCGGTATCTGTCGGGCAACCTGTTCAGGCTCAAAGTCTTTCATTTCCTGGAAACTAAGACTGATATTTTCTTCAGAGCCATCATCAGAAAGTGTATTCGGAACAGAATATTTTAATTCGGGATTTAACTCAGAGAGGACGCTGTTGAAGTTGTTTTTGTTAACATTTAATTTACTTCTCTCTGAGAGAGGGAGATCTTCTTTACCATTACTAAAATCTCCGACAGCCAGCAGTTTCAGGGGGAGCTCAATTTTCTTCTGAGCAGAGCCTGTATGCAGGTCTAGCCGGATGTTTACGCGTGCTTTCGGTATCTCACTTTGAAAGGTCGACTCAGCCATATCATTCCCTTTGTTCTTGAACTGTAGTGATGAATTCCACGAATTTCTTAACAACGCGATGATAGAGCAAACGTCTAACTTAGATCAACTTTACAGATCAAAGATCTGCCATTGGAAAATTCTTAAGAATTTTCCTCTATATGCAAACAAGAAAGAACTCTGCATATGCTGTTAAAGTGGGGTTTGTTGACTGCTTTTAACATGCATGAAAGCGAAATCCACCAAATGTGAATAAAATGGTAGTGGTATGTTGTATGGATGATCTTTAGTTGATCTAAATCAATGTTTTTAAGCGAATGGCTTGGGGCGGGAGTTTGTGATTATAAGTGTGTAAATATATTACAAGAATAGTCTTAAAATAGTCCGAGCGTGAGTGACTTTGATGTTTAAATTTGAATATAAATAATTGTAGTTTTTCGGTACGAAATATTTCTATTATTCACCTCATGAATGAATTTCTCATTGTATGATTTGCTCATCGTTTCAAAGAGACTGTTTATGGATATGAAATTGTCATATTGAGATAAATGTCAAAAAGAATGCAGGAAAGAAGAAGTGAAGCTTTCGTGTGTCGTTGTCGTGAAGAAGAAGGCAATACTCTTCGGGTCATGCTCTCTGTTTCGGTGACAAGAGCTTATATATCTTAATTCGCTAATGACGGAGGTTACCCAATATTTGAACCATTTTGAAGATTGCTATCCCGCCAGTAGCGTTTGGCTGCGGTAACACAAGCTTTGAGTAATACCGTATAGCCATTACTTCCTGGATGAACCACCTCCCCTACATAGTCGAGTAAAAGCAAACTACCCATCGACTTTACTAACTGAAAATCGTGGCTATGTCCTCCATTTTTGACTTCAATATCAAAAGTGGGTTCAGATAAGGGACTGAACGTGAAATTTTTCACGATGGCATAGCATGCGGATCTTCCATTTGTAGAAAGCCATTGGGAGTACCCATCTGCGTCACTGTGGCTCGTGTACTTTTCTTCTGGAAAATGGAATGTGGGCGCCACTGCTCTCGGCTGCGGCCACATTAACCAGCAGCTGTAATCATTGGGCTCAGTTATCAGCCGAACGAGCTCATTCAAAGGGACCTTGTGAGACTCATCCCCCACAAGTAAACCCACAGCTGAAGCCAGCTGGTCTAGATTAATATTTGCTAGAAATGCATCGTGTCGACCGGAGAAACCCGATACCGGGCCAGCTGATTCACCTTGAGAGGAAAGCATTAACCCCATACTAAAACCTTTTGCACTCAGCCAGGTCCACAGTGCAGAGTGACCAGATGAGGAGGCATGCTCCGAAATAGCCGAATTATCGTTGATATAAATAAAGCCTGGTGCTGCCGTTCTGTTTGCCTGAATAACGCAAGGTAAGCTGATACGTCCACCGGATTTCATAACGTGGTGTACGAGCTGGCAGGCTATCTCACTGTGGGTAAGCAAGGTGGTGTCAATATGCGGCCCATCATCCCCCGACTCCAGTTCTGCTAACGCAAACGATTTGAGCTCAATCAGGTCACCCTTGCCAGAAAATAATTCGGTCATGATAGGTCGCCCTATTCCTGTTTATTCTTCTCTTGCTGGCGCCAGACCCACGGAGGAATCGGAGAGGATTCACTCCATAAGCCAGAGTTGGCTTGTTGGGCTTGCTTTTCATACGGCAAATACGCCGGTACGGTAGGTTGTCCCTGATTGCGATAAACCCATGCATGGCCTGAACGAACCATAGATCCATTCATGTTGTACCCATCAAGCCAGATCGTTCCGAGCGTTCTCTTGTAGATATCAACTCCGTTAATCACAACAACGACATTTTTGGATGCTATTGCGCGAGACAGTGCTTTCTTGGCATTTTGCCCCCATGCCTGGTTTTTCTCTGGTGCGTCTATCCCATACAGGCGTACCCGATAATTATTTTTGGCTGAATCCAGGACCTGGACAGTATCACCATCCAGGACTTTAACGACTTTCCCTTCAATTTGCTCCGCAGCAGTGGTGCCGGTGAAAAGTAAAATAAATATGAAAAGTAACTTTTTATCCATTTTCATTGTTTGTCCCCTGAACACCTGAATATGAAAGTGAGGCTGTGGGAGTTCTACGCACTGGTTCGATTATATCACCGGCAATACCGGGGTTATGGCCGTCTGGTACTTCATTATTCAGTCCTGTCTGGATTAATTACGGAACATCCATATAGCCACTCAACCCCCCTCATATTTAAGTGTTTAGCGAAAAGTTGGCATTAACCGGCGCGGTATAATTTTGCAATCAGAGATCATCTGATCTGCAAATAATTATCCTGACTGGAGTTGTCATGCTAACCAAAGCGTCTGAAGTGAATGGTAATGCCCTGTTAGTCCGTGTTTGTGAGATATATGGGGCAAAGGCAGTTGCGGAATTACTGAATCAGCGCAATGAACGGAATTTTTCCTCCCGCGACATTAACAACATGGTGGCATCAGCAGACAGCTCGGTTCTTGTTCCAGAAGACCTTGCTCAACTCAATGACTTGCTGCCTGCAAAGCCAGCTAACTATGAGAAAAGTACTTTTCGGTTTATTGACTTATTTGCGGGAATTGGCGGGATCAGAAACGGTTTCGAATCCATTGGTGGCAAATGCGTTTTTACAAGTGAATGGAATCCCTATTCTGTCCGTACATATAAAGCCAACTGGTACTGTGACGAGAACGAGCATGTTTTCAATCAGGACATCCGGGATATCACACTTAGCCATAAGCAGGATATTACCGAGGAGATGGCCTACATCAACATTGACCAGCAGATACCTGACCATGACGTTCTTCTGGCCGGTTTTCCCTGTCAGCCATTCAGCCTGGCCGGTGTGAGCAAAAAGAACAGCCTCGGACGAAAGCATGGGTTTGAGTGCGACACGCAGGGCACATTGTTCTTTGACGTCAGCCGCATTATCAGGGCTAAACGCCCTGCCATCTTTGTTCTTGAAAATGTGAAGAACCTAAAAAGCCACGATAAGGGAAATACTTTCCGAATCATCATGAACACCCTGGATGAGCTGGGATATGACGTTTCTGACGCCGGAGAAACGGGGGCCAGTGACCCGAAGATTATCGACGGTAAAAACTTTCTTCCGCAGCATCGAGAGCGAATTGTGCTGGTAGGTTTTCGGCGTGATCTTAATATCAGCAAAGGGTTTAGTCTAAGTGATATTTCTAATGAATATCCTGATAATAAACCATGCTTTAAAGAGTTACTTGATGAATATGTAGATGATAGGTACATACTTACACCAAAGCTCTGGGAATACCTATACAACTATGCAAAAAAGCATAAGGAAAAGGGTAATGGATTTGGTTTTGGTCTCATTGAATCTAGCGATAAATCAACGATTTGCAGAACTCTCAGTGCGCGATACAACAAGGATGGAAGTGAAATACTGGTTAATAGGGGTTTTTGCATGTTAACTGCTGAAAATGATTTTAATAACACAGAGAACATGCTTCGTCGTCCACGCCGATTAACGCCAAGGGAGTGCGCACGAATAATGGGATTTGAACAACCGGGAAAAGAGTCCTTCCGGATGCCCTGCTCCGATACCCAGTCATACAAGCAGTTCGGTAACTCCGTCATTGTGCCGGTCTTTGCCGCTGTAGCACGGTTGTTGGCCCCTCGCATTCAGATGGCCGTGGAGGGGAAGTCCATCACTGAGGAAAAGGAAGAGCGGGATGAATTATTACGAGTCAGCTGAAGGGGTAAAAATTACAGAGCAAAGAGCCCTTAAGGAGATAAAAAATCATGGATGCCCGGACAGCGAGCTGTCGCACTTTTATGAGGAACTGGGTAAGCATGAAGAATATGATGCACAGGCGGTTTTAAACTGGCTGGGATATAGCTAACAGGTAATGACCGGGGTATAGCCATGGGACAACTTTATAATGTGAATATTCAAATTGGAGACAATGTCAGGTCATTCTCTCCCGCATTTCAGACTGAGGAAAAGTATGCATCCGGCTGGAAATCGACGCTTGAGAAAATCCATAAACGAAACGGTCTGGATGTCGTCGTGTCCTGCGGTTGTAAGGGAAAGGGTAAGAAATTCCTTTGCGTAAGGCACTACGCGTCAAGTGATACCTATCGCCTTGCCAAGTACGCAAACACGGGATTCGAACATGAAGCGCAATGCATGTATTTTGCGCTGGATGACAAATCAACCGGTCTGAAGGGTTATCAGCACGGGGTGGTCCGTGAAGGAAATGACGGGCTCCTGGTCGTAAAACTGAATTCCGGGCTAAATGAAAAAGACCCGACCACCGAAGAAACCCCGGCCAGGCCTCCCGCTCAACGTCCAGAGGGCGGTCAATCACAGATGACGCTCGTTGGCCTGCATAGTCTGCTATGGACTGAAGCCTGTCTTAATTGCTGGCACCCTGGTATGGCTGGTAAGCGCAGCGATTCGCTTGTTCGACACCGGCTGCTGGAAGCAGCTCAGGGCATCAGGTGCGGCAAGACTGTCATTGCCGATATTCTGTTGGTAGGCACAGATCCCAATTCAGCCCAGGCAAAACTTCAGGATAAGAAGATTGAAGGTCTGGCAGGTAGCGGCAAGCGACTACTTATTATGTCCACGATGGCGCGTTATGATGCTGAGCGACATGAGAAGGAATTAGCGTTCCTCCCGCTACGCCAGTTTGGTGGATTGCCTCTGGCCCTCTTTTCGTCGTCCATTCAATGGGCAAATACGATCAGACGTTTCCCGTCAGAGTACGCTGCATGGAAATCAGGTGAGCGAGTAGCGGTACTGGCACTTACCTCCGCGCCCGATAAAACCCGGAGGGGTCATTCAGTTCGGGTGAATCAGATCGCATTACTGCACGTAAGCAAAAACTGGATACCGCTGGATTCATCGTATGAACAGTTAGTGGCCGATAAACTTGATGCCGAAAATCGTAATTACCTTAAACCCATGCGCTTTGATGCAAGCCAGGGGGAGGTATTCCCGGATTTCGTGCTGGTTGACACGCGTTCTGATTCTCCGTTCCCACTTGAAGTGTTCGGTATGGCAACTCCTGCATACCTGGCCCGAAAGCAACTCAAAATGGACTACTACAACCGGCAATATGGACCCTATGGCTGGTGGTACTGGGATGCAACATTAGAAAAAAACCGAGAATCCATACCTTCATTTCCCGAAAAGAAATAATATCACTGAATGGCAGTTACCTTGAGACCACTGCCATTGTCATTGCCATGGTCAACATTACTGGGGGCCAGAATCAAAGAGGGCCGCCGTAACCTTGCAGGTTTATCCGTAGTCAGTTTGTTTAATCCATCAAAATGATCAGGTTTATTTGAAAATGAAAACAACCGGTGATAGCAACAATGTTGTAAGTAATGGTTATTTGAAATGGGAAGAACTCCCCATTCCAGTTATTGGTGATGGAGAGAGATTTTGCGAAACTCTGGTTGCTAAGTACTTTTGGGATAATCGAGAACTTAGTGACTTACAAAAAGATGAAGTTAAATGGGCTATCAATGAATTCTCGGGGCGATTGCTTTTGCTGCCCAGGGTAACAAGAGAGTTTTTGGCTATGCTGTATGAGCGCAGTGAGGAGATTAACGTTCGATTCCCGGATAGCCGTAGTGTCTATTTGTTAGCTGTATTAAAAACATACCCGAGTGCTCAGGAAGAAATAGATTTACTCTCGGCTTCAAGGCTTATAACAATAGATTCTGATGATAAATCAGTGGGGGATAACAGTCTTCAGGAAATCGGCATGCAGATGTATGGATTTACATCCCCACTGCTAAGTGAGTATTTTTATTACTATGTAAAAGACCATGGTTTGTCATTTAGAAAAATTATTGGTGAGATCAACCTTTCAGAGTTTTGAGTTACCTGCAACAGTGAATGGTATTGGCAACTAAGCAATAGTAGTTTAGCTGCCCGGGGGATTTGGTAAAGTATCACTATTAATCCCTGCGTGGTCATTTAAATGCGTATCAAATTCAACTTAAGAATCAAACCGATATGTAATTTATGGCCGCATTTTAGCTTAGAGTAAATACTGAACTATGCTTGTAAGCATGATTTAAATCGTAGGCGACTATCATGCTAAAATTCCTGTTTAATTACCTCTTCAACAAACAATCCTATCGGCTGCCAAAGCCTCCGGCGAATGTCGGGACATACGATTACAAGAGTAACCCAGAGGATTTGAAAGCTGATAAAGAATTCGTGTTTGCATGGGCTGAATTTATCAGGGGCCAGCTTTTAAACCCGATCAACTATATCCAGCAACCGCTATTCAAAACATTCATAAACAGTCATGAAGTGCGCGGGTATATATATGGTCATTTGTGTCAAGCCTTGCTTGATTACCAATGCATTCATGACATGCCTGATAGCCGAGGTCACGCAATTCTATCGGCATGCTATTACAATGTTTTTCACGTGCAGAGTGACTGGTACAGGAAAGCCACGCTGGACCTGTTAAATGAAGAAAAATTTAAAGCAGGGGAAAGAGTTGGGCAGTCGGACTATCATGCCAATAAACTCAGTAAGTCATTAAAATTCCGGAACCTTGAGAAGATGGTGATTTTGATGCTGCCTGTGAATGAGGCTTATGGCGTATGCCGAAAAATGGGGTTTAATCCAGATGAGTATTTCAAATTTGATTATGACATATAGTCACATACCGGGATTTGGTAATTAAATTCGTATGAATTTGGAAAGATGCTATTAAAGCGAAACGCTGGCCTGAAATACGGACTACTGTCGAATTTTATGATACTCACGGTGCGCCTTACCAGACGCACCTTTTAACGTGCCGTATGCCATCGGTAACTATAACGACTCGTCATCCCTGTCGCCCTGGCCCACTCAGCAGAAAAGTTACTTTTCGTGAAGGCTATTGCTGTTTGCCCTGGGCAAGCATGCCAATGGTTTGTCGTAATGATTCTGAAATGGTTTTTTCAGCTGTTAACAGAGCTGCATTGGCCCGGATATCATCCTTAAACTGTTCAATCATTTTACTCATACGTTCAACTTCAGTTTGTGATGATGCCAGTAGCGCGTTGTTCGCTTCCAGTTCGGTGCTTGCCGTACTCAGTTGCCCCTTAAGGGAGACGTTATCCGCCTGAAGACGTGAAGATGCAACTTCTGACTGTTCCACCTGGCTCTCAAGTCTTGTCACTGAGGCTTCCAGCGTCACGATCAGTTTTGAATGCTCAGTCTGCACAGATGCTGAAGTGACCAGCTCCTTTTCCAGTCGTTCATTTTCCGACTGCAATTTTTGCTGTTTAGCATGCAGTTCACTGTTCTCGCCTGACAGTCGGTTATTTACCTCTTGCAGGGCGTCCCGGGATTTCGCTGTGGCATCGTGTTCACGTCTGACGTTTTCAAGCTCAGATTTACGGTCATTTAAACTACCGGCTAAATCCTTGTTTTCCTTAACCAGCGACCTATTAGTCTCAACTTGCTGGTTGAGCTCTTGTTTCCGTTCACTATTCTGCTGGCGTAAATCAGCAATGGTTTGTTCAAGATAGTGTTTGGCCTGGATAGCCTCACTGAGGTCCCGTGACAGAATCTCATTAGTTTGCTGTGATTTACTGAACAGTTCGTTGAGCTCAACCAACTGAGCTGAAAGGGTGTTTTCTGCTTCCGTGACAAGAGTAAGTTGTTGTTGTGTTTTTTCCAGTGAGAGCTGATAGTCGGCCAACTGCACTTTGAACTCAGCGCACTCCTGTTGGAATTGATCCCTCTCATTCTTAATAATTGACAGGTTTTGAGTTTCAATTGAGCTAAAGCTCATTTGGTAATACCAGTTCACATAATTAAACACCTCAAGGATGGTATCTTGAATTGCAGGCGGGATATTTAACCCTCGTACATCTGCCGGTGTTTTTTCAACGTAATCTTTATATGCCTCATACATCTTTGATGCTTTTTCATAGCTTCCGCCTGTAGCTTCGCGAATGGCATGAATCTTGATGAAATTTTGAACATTCTCCTGCGAAACGTTCTCATCTTTACGCATTCTTTCGATGGCCGTAAAGTAATGATACATACGGAGGGAGGTATTCCTTTTCTCTTCCTTTTGCTTCTGCCCATCGCCGTCTAATTCAGGTGGAAGTAGTAATTTATTCACCGATGTCATTTATATTATCCTTTGGCCGGGAGCTGGCCTGAAAAGTAGTGGCTGATAAGATCATTCAAACTACTGATGAGAGACTGATCATCTAAAAGCACATGAACATTTCCGTTAGCAAATACCTTGCAGCGCCAGCCGGTGCTATTCCTGATTTCTCCGGTGCCCTCTTTATCACGAAGGGCTAATAATAAATCAGTCATATCAGTACGTGGCCCGGGAGTCTGCTGGCCGGAACAAATACAAATGATATTTTCCAAATCCCGGATACTGGCTGAAGTTTGCGGCGCCCAGCAATTCCAGGTGCGCAGGGGCAAGGGTTCAAATACCCTAGGCAAAATCAATTTAGAAGTCATTGTAAACGTTTGAGTATTATTCTTATAGGTGCGATTGAGTCTCGTCAGCAATGTCACGAAACCTTCTGACAACGTATCTTTGCGTCTGGCAATGGCATCGCGTAACGTTGATTTAAGCACTGCCAGGGATATCACTGGCGGCTTTTCCCTGAGCTGTTCATAAAACGCCCTGGTTTGCTCATGATTCCATAGCCGATCCAGCTTCGTTTCTTTGAATACCTTTTGCCAGCATGTACGGTCGATATAACAACGGCCCATTTCCAGAGTTGACTCCAGTGACTCCGGCAACCCAAAAATGTTCGGTTTCATGATATCAGGGTGAAAGAGGGAAATTTCGGCCAACGCAGAAGCCTCAGCAATCAGACGCATTCCCTGTTCAAATTTCTGCATGGCTTCATCACGCCTGGCAGCAATTTGCTCAGTTCTGGTGCTGTAGATGAGCTGGTTATCATTGTTCATACATGCCCCTTGCTACGATGCTTCATGATGACGGACATCAATCCACCTCATGTTCTTGCAGAAGAACTACATCACCGACTACAAAATCCTTTGAATGCAGATTGCCGCAGTTATGACCAACCTGGGAAGCAAGCATGTTGAACGGTTTTTCCTTTTGCTTGCCGTTGGAGTCGACAATCATGAACTTGTAAAACTTGCCATCGATGTTAAATGCTCTCAGCCCTACAAACTCAAGATGACCACCAACCAGATCATTCAATTGGTGGACCATAAACTTGCCCTGATCCCCCTCTCCTGTTACTTCAAATGCCTGCCCGTCAGTACAAATTTTGATACCCATGTAAATTCTCCTGCTTCTGGGTAGTGACGCCGCGAGATTCACAGAATTCACACAGCGCACATTATAGTAAATGATTTACTAGAAACTATTCACTGGAAATTTAACATACGTTCAATAAAACCTAAGGGGGTTTACGGCATCATTTTGATTATTTTTTGGTAATTTAAAATGTGTAGTAAAATCAATAAGTTGCATGTCAGCTTGAGGAGTTTAATGATAATAATACTACATAGTTCGTTTTGTGAGCATTTTTCTCAACGTGACAACGTCACAGCCGGTAAATAGTGAATGATTTATTAGGAACTGAAGCCGCAATGCCGTCATCTGTCCTTGGCCGCAGGTATGCCCTATAAGGTTGAAAAAGACATGCGTGAGTTATTGGCCGGAGAGCTTAGGAATGGCAACCGGCTGCGATGGCCGAATTAATAGCTTCTGCTGCTGATTGAGCTGCTGGATTGGGGAGGTTCAAGATCTGAGGCTTCCATTCCCAGTCGACGTAGACAGGATGACCTGCACAAAGCCAATTGTTTGCTGCCATTATGGATAACTCTCAATATTTCGTCTTTAAGCGATCTTGCACCGAAAATAGCGATGTTAATATTTGTGCTGAAGGAATTTTCTTCATGGTTTTTGTTCCATAGGGTGAAGTCGAGTTATCCATTATTTGATAGGACACATTATGTACACATTGATTCTGGTATTGAGCATGACGGTTCGCGAAGGCGTATCAACAGAACAAATTACAGGTTATATAAGTCTGGATAAGTGCAAAGAAGCGGCAGCAACAATAGTAGGGGAATCTCATAATAGAGGCTGGCTTTGTGTTAAAGAACCAGGGTCAGTCACGTCTCCAGCAATTCATTAATATATGTTAAATACGGAGTCAATAATGTTACAGGTCGCATTGTTCATGGTATTGATTTACACGGCAATTTATCATTTGAATTCTGGTCGTTTGATAAATATTCATCAATCATTTAAATTGATTTTTTACACCCCAATCTTATATTTAGGTTTACTTTTGCTCACTGCGAACTTATGCCTGACCGTTCTATTAAATGCTGATCTCACATCTACGGATGGGATTCAATCTGAACTAAGTGTTGTAGCAACCTCGAGGTTTTTGCAGACATTTGACACAGTTAAAATGGGATTCTTTTATCTAGGGGTTTCATTGATTCCAATATCAGTGATTGTGAAACTGGGTATTTATCTGTCTTTGCGCCTCAGATAGTTGAATGCGATTTGAGAACGCATCACCTTCACTTCATACGTTATTGAGTTTGGAGGAAAGGGTAAGGTTCATTTATGTGTACATGCTTAGTCAGTAGAACCTTACTGCGACTAGCTCATGCTAACAATGATTTGTTCGATATGCCCTCAAATCAACATAAACATCGGTTGGTTTCTAAGTATTTACTCAAGAAATAGCCAAAAAATAATGTTTCAGTCTCATCTTCACGTTATAAAGCACAGACTATGGTAAGCTTAATACCGTGAATTTAATTTATTCTTTGTGAGGTTATATGTCAGAAGCAATCAAATCATTAAATAACATCCGTACTCTTCGTGCTCAGGCTCGTGAACTGCCACTGGAGGTTCTCGAAGAAGTACTCGAAAAGCTTACTGTTGTTGTTGAAGAACGTCGCGAAGATGACTCTGCAAAACAGGCTGAAATAGAAGAACGCAATCAGAAACTTCAGACTTTCCGCCAGATGATGGAAGACGAAGGCATCAACCCTGAAGACCTTCTGGGTGTATTTAGCGCGAAGTCTGACAAAGTTAAAAAAGTTCGTGAACCTCGTCCAGCCAAATATAAATATACAAATGAAGATGGCGAAACTAAAACATGGACTGGTCAGGGTCGCACTCCAAAGGCTTTGGCTAAGCAGTTGGCAGCAGGCAAATCCCTGGACGAATTCCTGATTTAAAGAATCGTTATCATGGCAACATTTTTAACTCTATCCTCAGAGTTCGGATGTTGCCATTTTTTTTCTGTTATTGAACAACGTTAATCCTTTCATTTGTTTTGGCTAATTTCTCTTCTTCTCTTCTGTGTCAATTTTCTTTAGTCTGGTTTTAAACTTCAAAACCATGCTTTACTTTCGTACTTCATCGGGTCCGCTTGGAAAAAGGAAATTATCCTCCGTTAAGCGTTTTAAGCTAACGGGTGATTTGGGGTTTGAAGTCCAGTGATGTAAAAAACCACGCTAAGCAGTATCAGAAATCAATTTTGATACGAGCCAGTCTCAAAATTACCAAAACACGATATTTGGAAACGATTTTTTGCCCCATATATACAGTCTCAAAAATTATGATATTTCAGACTGTTAGCTTCTTAACGTGGTTTTTCGCACGGTTGGCCCTCGCCCCCCTATTAAGTCTTTTTGATATGCCCATTTGTCCACCAGTGTCGCCAGCCCGGAATGGCTACCGTTAACCAACCAAGATCGTATCACAGGGTGTTAAAAGAATTTTCACGTAACACTCGATTTAACGGGTTTTAAAGATTGTTGATCGCTTCTATGTCTTTGCCTGTGCCGTAAGGAGCGATGTAATGCACTGGCCTGGTTAAGTTGGCCTCAGTAACACCTGGTATTGAGTGAAAGTTGCTTTGCGTCCACCCATCCACAGTCCGGGACAGGCAACAGTCGTTAAAGATAAATATCCGAGCAGAGCGTTAATACCTGGTGGTCATCCCCACCCCAATGGTTAGCCGTCAGGAATACAACAAAAAGAACACCTGATTTTGATGATACGAACGGATCACCGACCTACTGAAGTCCCCGTTACCGACATAACGGCCAGTAAGGGGAATTTTATGCAGTTCGTCGTCGTTCATTTCTTTCCATAATCGGCACACTGATTGCCTGAGTTAAGTTATCGAGCAAATGATGTAGCAGGATTACTCCACCCGTTATGCCCCCGATCTGAAGGTGACAACACTGGGAGTAAACGCCCTGTGTGAGCAACCTTTATACAATTTACATGTCCTCATCCCTCATGTTCCTCTCAAGGTCAACACCAGGCCCGAGCCCATCCTCCCCCCGATATCTGTACTTAAGCTTTTCCGTGTTCTGCCCTGAGCATCGCCCCGCGAACTTTGAGAAAACAGAAAGAAAACAAAGAGAAAACAAAGAGATATCATCTGAAGGATTCTCGCCAGTCTTCAAATCAGGCGAAGCCTGACAGCTCCCTTGGCTTAGCAGATACAGGAGGGATGAGGACATGTAATTATACCGGTCACCGACGAGCTGGCCGGTGGAAACAATGGCATGCGGCCGGGGTTTCTCGCTGGCCGTTGTCCGGTCATTTGTGCGAACTGCATTTCCCTGCCAGCCCACCGGCTCCCGGACAAACTCGACCGGCGCCCACAATGGCAGTTTCATTCTGCTGTGTATCTGCATGCCTTGTTCTCCTTATCCGTTCGTCCGCTGGTGGTTCCGGCTCACCTGGCAGGGAGCCGGTATGGGTTAAAACATCGGGTAGGTTCCACCAAACGAGTCCGTTACCGGTTGGCTGGTGGCGGTCTGAAGCCGAATATTGAGTCGGGCAATCTCTTCCACGGCTTTGAGGAAATCAACCTCTTCGCACGTCAGACGCTCCCCCTCTTCACTGCCGGTGACCATATCCGACCAGAAGTCGAGCTTACTGATGCTCACGTGCTCGCTTGAATCGAGACAATGAGCCCGGAAATATCGCGTGAACAAGGAGAATTCGTCTGTCTGGGCAATTCGGGAAGGACGGGCCGTCAGCCGACACAACTGGACGATGGTCCGTTGCTTGAGTTCAAGAATACCGTTGCGACTGCCAGGCAACCGGGAAGGATATTCCATCCCATGGTCGGCCAGACGCTGCCGCAGTGGTCCCACTTCCGCAGGCTCTCGACCGATGTATTTTTTTAACTGGGTTTGCTCCAACTGGTGCATATGGGGATGGTAAAGCCATTCCCGGGAACTGGACTGTGTGGTAATGAGTCTTTCGATGCACTGGCCGTATCCTTCATCAATTTCACCACGCTGTACTTTCGCCAGTTCGTATTCGATATCGGGCAAATCGATCCTCAGTGCCGCTATCATCTCTGAAGGGTGGATATGGTCAAAGGAGAGACGTGAAGCGACAGTTCTGTCGATGTCGGGGAAAATGGCGATACGCAGCTGATTAATCGTCGCCATTAGCGGGGCTGTAATGCCACAGAAGGCAATATTCTCTTTTATATCGCTCAGCTGCACCGCCCCGCCTTCACATCCTTCAATCAAATGAGGGAATGCGATAACGCCCTTTGATGTAATGACATCCAGTACTTTCGCCATGATTGCGGCCATCAGTCCGTTACACTCCGCATCTATGGCCGTACTGTGTGCAAAATGCCACAGCTTGATGTCACCCTGCTTTGCCACCAGCTCAGTTTTACAACCGGGACAAATACAATCGCAGCTGGTCCCACGGGCCACCTCCGTAATGTCCATCAACTTACCGGTTTGCCTGTGAATGCCGAAAGGCACACCTTCAATGCTACTCTTTCGCATAACGCCTCCCTCCGAATTCCAGCAATTATACGCGGCCGGATCAGGCCAACCGATCCGTTAAGAGTCGATATTTTGGTAGCGTAATGAACACAGGATGAGTTTAACGAGACGATTTTCAGACAAGCAGATCAGTGTATCTTTAACGCAAACTTCCACTTTCGCTCATAACAGACTCGCGATACTTTAGGCGGTCCGCTTCGAGACTGAAGCGGAACTTCAACTCTTGGTTCTTGGCCTGTATAGATCGCAGCGCAATGCAGTCCCTAGCAGCCATTTGTTATACTTTTTATTCTTCAGTTATTACAATATTCGACAACAGCTTATCCCTGGACTTAAGGATTTCATCAATTTTGCTCAGTTCAGTATCTTTACAAAATTGCGAGAGATGATTACTTGCAAAATTGTTGAGAGTATTATTTTCATTGTTTTTCTGATGAGCAGTTAAGTGATCAAAAATCCAAAGCATTTGGTTATTAATTTGTTGTTGGTTGTTAGAGTAACGAGCTCCAAGATTAAGATGCACTTCATTAGTCAATTCGTTAAACTCATCCAAAGTATTTGAAACCTTTGTTTTAAGAGACTTAAATCCGTTATCGTCTAACCTATTGGATAGTATAGTTTCAGAAACCAATGCAATCGTATAAAGTGAGATGCAGTACCTACAACTCAAATAATTGCTTGCTAACTCGTTTATCGGTATAGGCTGCTGCCAAGGATGGATGTTTGAACGGATATTTTCCATGTATCTATATACTAACTCTCTTAAATCAATTCTTGAGCGTTGAACATTTGTCAAGGTCGCCTGCGCTTGCTCCTTACTGAATCCAGCGCCGTAGATATCCGAGTAAACTTCTTTTAAGAAAAAAGAGATTGATTTTATCTTGCTGAAGTCTTTAAGTTGAAATTGCTGATAAACATTGTTTATTTCAAGATTAATTTGGTGTACATAGCTTGCATATATTTTAGCAACTGCATTGTTGAATGCAGTTCCGATATGCATAAAAAGGTCATTCGCTAATTCAAACGAATCATAAGCATCAAACCCTTGATGCCCAGCAATTCCCTTAACTCCTTTGACCATAGAAGAGAACGAACCATCCCCGTATTTCACCAGTCTGTTCACATCCATATTTGTGGTAAAGAATGTTCTCTCTGGTGTGCCAAAAAATCTAACTAATTCAGAGTGCAGATCTGGTGATGCAATTGATAGTTGTTGTGGATGATTGTAAATTCCTATTTGCAATGGTTGGAATGATATTTCTGACCCAAGAACCCTTTCAAGAGTAATTAGTTTGTCTACTTTATTCTCAGCAGCCATGATGATACATCCTCAAAAATATAACGATTTAGTATTTATGTGACTCGTTGTTTTTGGCACACAATCACTTGTTGAACTGAGGGGCTAGGGAATATCCCGCATATTACTGATAAACCAGACTCCAGACCGAGGGAGGCACCTTATCAAAAAGTCTCTTTGTGGTGATTTCAGCCTTCCGGTGGTCGTATGCGCTTAACGCGTGTTCCAGTTCATCACCGGTCAGCTTTTCTTTAAGGCGGTCAAAAACTTGCTCAAGTGTCTCAAAAGAGCTGTGCTTGCGAAACTTCATTAAATATAATCGCTTTCCTTCCGTCATTTTCATCTCCATTTAAGTCAGATTTTCTGTGTAACTTCAGATAGATATTGTAGTTTTGTCGAAGTTCACATTTTGGCAAACTTCACCAGGTTGCGCCATTTAATATTTTAATAAATGATTGATAGACACCCCCTGGCTGTTAAAATAACTGTATTAATAAACAGGAGTGCCTATGTCTGTCCAACTTGATGCCACACCATTACCGGCCCACATTTCAAATCAGTTATCTGAGATTGACAGCACGGAATCTGGACGGCTTAAGCTGGCAATTTATTTTCAGTCACTCTCGTACAATACAGCTAAAAGCTATCTTCACTGGCTTGGTCAATGGAAGAGATGGTGCCAGGCAAACAGCAATCGGGATAACGGCGTTATCAAGCCGTTTCCTGTGAATGACATTTATTTTTTGGCATTTCTCCTTGAGATCAGCACGAGGGTCCAGCGTTCAAGTCTGGTTGCCTGTGTAGCTGCCATTAATGCTGTTAGCCGTAAAGGACTTGAGCAAGAAAACATTAAAACTGGCAGTGTAGTGCTTTTTCTGAAGTCTGTGAAAAACCAGGCTGCCCGGGAAGAGATCGTGACACAGCAGGCACAACCTTTTTTGCTGACCGATCTCCAGCAACTCATCCGCCTTCACGGTAAAACCAACTCGGTGAAAATCCTTCGTGACCTCAGCATGATTTGGCTTGGATTTGAAACCCTACTACGCTCCGCTGAAATACGCCGTATAAGATTGAGGCATCTCAAGGTTAACGATGACTGCACTGGCCTGAAGCTAACCGTCTTCAGAACGAAATCCTCATCCAATACACTGCTGACCTATGATCTGTCCCCCTTACTCGCCACCAGCATTCTGAGGCTGTTAAATATGGTCGGCATGAGCTTGAAAGGTAACCCCGACTCGTTACTCTTCCAGGCTACTGATTTTCACGCCATGCGTTACATGCCTGATAGCTGGTCCCGCCGTTCACGGGGAAAATTTATCCATAAACTTCTGGATGACCATGGGGTCACCACTCCCCTTCAGATGAATTCAAAGGTTCCATTAGCCGATGATGCCGGTGTGATAGCAGGTAACTCTCTGAACCGGGCATTCGAGTCATTGTGGCGAAGCCGATACACCGACAATCGTGAGAAGGAAAAGGGGTTACGCTACCAATTCTGGACAGGTCACAGTGTACGCGTAGGCGGAGCCATCGAGCTCGCAAAAAAGGGGTTTACTATTACGCAAATAATGGCGATGGGAAACTGGACCTCGGAGCAGATGGTTTCACGGTATATCCGTAATTATCTTTCCCAAGAAAATCCAATGTCACAACTGATTGCAGAACATCTTTCCGGTTAACTGAAGCGAACGGAGGATTGCTCCTCCGTGTCGGGGTGGGTAGGTAGAATTTATTTCCTGGTGGATCGCTTCCAGAGGGATTTCCCCTTACCCGGATAGTAGTATTTGTTCAGTTTCGTCACCTGCGCACCGATATTCACAATCCCGGCGAGTTTCAGGCTGAAGATAAAAGGAATCGCAGGCAGTAAGAGGATCACGGAATAAATGACCACCGCACCCAGCAAACCAAACCAACCTTTTCGGGTCCCCGACATCTCTGACTTGAAATAATACCGGCTCAAAAGCTCAACCATTTTGGTCGTTACCCAGTTAGCCAGGACAACCAGCAAAACCACCACGCCTATCATAGTTAGCAATTCCATCATGACTCCTCTTTGGCTGTTTTACCGGCATTCCGGTTCTTCTGGTGATTAAACAAAAAAACATCCACCAGCCGCCATGATTCACCACGATTAATCACGAAAAGCAATTTCACCCCGGGGATATGCTGATGATAAAAAACCTTCATATCTTTGACGCCATATTTTTCGAGCTGCTGTGCCCGATAGTCATCACGAAGCTCAAACTCCGTCATATGTTCAGACTTGAGCCGGTCACGCAGGATCTTAATGGCGCTGGCGTTCGCGTGTCTTACCGAGAGCTGGGAGAATTTCACCAGGGCTGATTGTGTCAGTTGCACTGTTCCGAACACGGCTTCCAGCTCTTCCTTGTGCCAGAAATAGGGCAACTCAACACGAGGCCAGGTCTGACTGGTAATAATGGCCTCATTACCGATCTTCCCCGCCATTGGAACCATGGTGATCCCGTTAAGGCGTACCCGGAAGTAGTCAAAGAGTGGACGCAGGCTTTCCTTTTCCGGTTGCTCCATGAGGAAACTCTGCACTTCCGGGTTAGATACATGCCAGTTCAGATTACGGCCATCGTTGACTTCCCGGGGGCCTGATTTTTTCAAAATAAAATACAACCCGGCCAGCAACTCGGCTCTCATCCCGTCTTCGGAACTATCGTGATAGGCATTTTCCATTGAGATGGAATAAACCAGCCGGTGAACGGCATCCTCCGGAAATTTTTTATTCCACAGATAAACGTTATATGCGCGTTCAGCTGTTTTAACGCTTGTGGTTGAAATCCATTGCATGGTTATTCCTCGTGACTTGCTACACGGACGATGAAAATGCCTAAATCTGCTCCGGGTACGAGCTCTGTATATACCCGCTGTGTCTGACGGCCAGATTTTGCTTTATCCCCTTCAACTGCCTGATCCCAGTCACTGAGAAGCTTTAACTGAGGCACTGGAAAACTGCCTGTGGCAAATAGCGGCAAAGATGCCTTGGTAGAAAGATATTTATTTTTCGTCTGAGTATCACGATCATCTCCTTCAAACCATGCATGGACAATCGGCACAGGGAACGAATTCACGCGGCACAGGCGAAAACCTTCATCTCCCTGAAGCTGCATAGAAGCCAGCTTCTTAATGGCGTAATCCAGGGTACTGAGACGTTCGGTTTGGTCGCGGGTCAGCAGGTTTTTAAAAAGAGCGTCTTTGCGTCGAGTAAGAATATCTATCAGCTCAAGTTTCGTTTTCTTCTCAGTGTTGCGATTGTAGCGCCAGCCAAAAGTAACTTTCTTCAGTGGGTTATCGCTGAAAAGAATATTGCGAGTAGCCTGAAGCGTCACGAGCCCCGGAAACTGCGCATGAACTTCGTCAAAACGTTCGTACCGGTCGGTGCTAAGGCTCATTAATGCCCGGGCAAATTGATTCTTGGCATTATTAATCTCTTCGATCAGCTTACGTAACTTATCCGCCTTATCCGGCACCACAACGAGTCCGGGATATTTGGCCGTAAATTTGGTTGATTCTTCATTAAGTTGCTGTGGGTTATCAGTACCAAAATCCTTGAGAGCATCAATAATTCTGGTTACTGATTGTTCACCACTGATGTGTTGTACTTTAAAACCTTCCCAACTTGATTTGATGCGCTCTTCCTTACGGGACAGTCGGCTAATCGTCATAAGCTCAGACACAACTGGGGGGGTGGCTGCAAGATAGTCGCCCAGTTCGTCGATACGATAGCCAATCTGATCTCTCAGGCCCCGCAGGTTGTTCACCATCATTAATCTCCAGTTATCTGGTCGGAGGTCAATTGCAGGATATGCACTGACACACCGTCTACAAATTCGCTTTTATCACCCATCACGAGGTAATCATATTCTCCGGCGATCTGCCTGAAAGAGGTCACATCACCGATAACATAAAGTGGCAGTGACTGTATCTGCTCACCTTCAGAACCAAAGCAACACTCGACATCCCGTTTTAAACCAAAGCAGGTGTTAGGGTAATGCACATCCAATTTGTCCCAGTCGTTCTGGCTACCAATAACGACACGCCATCCGAGCCTGCCCAGGTGGTCACTGAAGGTTTTCAGCATGTAAAGTCGGGAGCCTGTTGCATCCGGGATTGAGCCACGCCCTTCAACCAGCAAATGAATGATGCTGGCGAGGTCGGTCACCTGAGACTTAGTCGCATGCTTCAGGTGCCGCTTGATAATCCGGATGGACTGAGATGAATGGGTTCTGCGGCGCTCAGCAGAACGCAACCAGTCACGTATGAGTCCATTCCTCGCAGTGGGACTCGCCTTACTTTGAGAGATATAGAGCAAGCAGGAGGTCGCAGCACTCATTACGGCTTCATTATCTATCGACATATCTCTTCCCCGACAAGAGCAACCGGCTTCAAAAATACCGGCATCGCTTTGGGCCGCCAGAGTAAATGAACCGGGTTTTTCCCGGGGGCATTCCGGTACAGACTGTAGCGTCCGTTAAGAACTTCAACAGACCAGAAACCGGATGGCACGGCAGTTTGCCAGGACATAACCGGAAGCGCAAAAATATATAGCCTGTGACGTAACTTATCTCCCAGTTCATGAACCTGTACCTTGATACTAAACAGCAGTACAGGTAGTCCCCAGACGCACATCCACCCAAACGGTAGCACTGTCGTTGATAACAACCGGCCCGTTAGAATTGATGCGCAAAGGAGCATGAAGCTCGCCAGCGCCCAGAGGGAAATCCACAAAATCCAGCTCCGGCTCTCACACAATTTCCATTCCAGAAGAAATAGTTTTTTCATAGCATGTCAGTGAATACATTGGGCTGAATTGAGATATAAGCTTGTGTGGGGGAAAACATCATTAGCCCACAGCTCACTGGCGGATTTCCAGCCTTTGAAGACATTTTCTCCCCTCATCAAATCGAAGGTTAAAATCTGATCACGAATTTCAAATTCCAGACTTTCGGGAAGATCAATGTACTCCGGTACGGAGACGACACTCCCCGTGACTAACAGCATCACCAGCTTGGTTAACTGGTGCTTTTCACTCATTTGACTATCTGGCAGCATCCAGGAATTAAATGAGAAAGTAAAAATCTCAACCCCGTTAGCGTCTGGTCCAGATTCAAATCCATCACCATTTAACGCAAACCGGAAAAAGTACAGGTCGGAATGAGTCTGATCGTAATGTTCATCATCCTGTTTATTTATCCTCCCGCTAAAAGCTTTCGTCATCCATTCTTCAGGAGGTGACATATACAGCCAGCAGGCAAAGGAGAGTAAAATTTGCTCTTTATATACTCGAACGGTTTTACTGTTACTTTTCATCTTCATCCTATGTTGATGGTTTCCAGAGTATATAAGCACAACTCAGCAAAAACGTAATAGGTTGTGAAGCGCTAAAAATCGCAGATGCTCGAGCTTAGTTGCTTTAACCGGTTATCAAGGTAAGCACTTGCGATATCTAACGGCTGGAACTCTTCAAGATATGCCCGAATAATCTCTTCATTCGTTACAGCATTTATCCCGCGTGAATTCAAAATTTCCTTTGCCCGGTTTAAATTTGTGCTGGCCCGTTTACTCAGTTGAAGCCTGGATGGAACCTGCTCGCATGCAAGAGAATCTGGTGCTACAAAATCATTCGAAATTTCATTACTCATCTGTAACTCACTCCATATCGGGAATAGAATGAAAATTAACTGCGATTGAACTATCCGGGTCACCATTTTCAACAATGCTCAACCAGCTCCGGGCGGCCACCTGCCCTTCACAAACCAACAAATAGCCTTGCTTAGTTGTATTCAGTTCCGAAATTCGTTTTAAAATACTGTCTGATCCGGGGCCGCAGGCAAACGGCGTGTAAAGTAACTTTTCTTCCGGAACTGCCGCTCTGAGTTGTGCCAACAGGATATTCTTTTCTTCTTCCGGTTCCGGGAGCACCATGATGACCCGGTGCCCCTGCTCGGTGTATTTAGTGATTTGTTTGACGATGTTTTTGAACCGGCAGGCATAAATAACGAGTCTGAAGCGGGTACACACCAGGGAGAGCAAGGTGAATAGAACGATCACCAGGCCATATGCCGAATGATAAAACCACCAGTTAGCGCCAGCGACTACCAGCAACAGTCCCAGCAATAAAAGACTCCCGTAAAAAAATAACGATGGGTAACGGGTCGTTTTGCCTTCCAGCAGAATAGATAAAACGATAACTGCGGTAATCAGATACGTGAGCCAGTCCAGCAACATATTATTCATTAGTATTATCCGGTTGGTCAGAATGGCCCTTGCACCCAGTTTGTGGGCAGAAATTACTACAGAAAACATTGGTGACGATCCTGTGTCCCGATTCCTGTAAGAAACGTAATTTTTCACGCACTTCATCACCAGGCTCACAGAAGAGATATTCAAGTTCCTTGATATCTGCTTCGTTAACTAATTTATCGAGGTTAAAACTTTTGTGTTTGTATTCCATACCTTCTCTCCCTCTGTTGCCATCAGTATACGATGTGCAAACTTAGGGAAATTACGGATAGGGGTTGATTTTTAAGAGGAGGGTTGAGGGGGATTGGGAGATGTGCTGAAGCGCAACATTGAGAGGGTAAGAAAAACCAGTATCTGTAGAAAACAGCAAATTCTGGGCAAAAAAAAAGGCACATTAAATGTGCCTACAAAAGGGTTTAGAGATTATATAAACAGTACCTGGAAAGCAGAGTCACAGTACTTCGCAACCCTACCGGTCAGGTAGAAAGGAACATTAAGCAGCTTTACTTATGTCCAGTGCAGCCCGGAGATCATAGACTGCTTCAGAGATTAAACTTCTACGGTCGGCAATTTTATATTTCCCATTTGCATCAAGGGTTGAATAAGTCGTCCGCCACGTTTCGGAGACAACATTTTCATCCTCATCAATAAAGGAAATCTTAACCTGAACCGGTACATCCTGATTATTAGCAACTCCATGATACATTGCTTTAATTAATTCATTATTGCGAATATCTTTAGTTTTTCCAAATGGTGATACCTCAGTGTCCAGGTAACAGTCACCAAGATCCATATCACAAGAATCATCGCTTACCGCTTTGATAGATAATGTCAGGCGGTCATTTATAACCCGAGAGTACTTAAAGTCTTCGACAGCATTGTACATAGCCATACTGACTTTACTTAATGTGCCGTAAGCCCTTTGCAGACAATCGGTAATCGAATTACTGACAAAATTGAGGAAGTCATTGAAATCGGAATACCAGAATTGCATCAGCCCGAACCGACCTATTAAGACCTCTCCATCTACTTCCATGTAATGACAATACTTCTCATCGTCTTCACCAGAGTCAGAAAGAATATCTAATCCAACATCTTCAAATTCTATTTTTGAGCGACTATAACTACGCCCAGTTATATCAAGATAGGAAGATGCCACCTGATGATAAACTTTAAGAAAGTATTTAAGTTTTTTGGATAAGGCATCGACTTCATAGCTGGGAGCATTGGTTTTTAGTAATGCTTCAACATATAAATCAACACACTTATTTAACTCCTCAGCTTCAATTTTTCCACTGAAAGTGACATGATCGCCCTGGCTGTGGTTAACAGCATATGAGAAATCTGCACTTTCAAAATCGATTCCAAGCCCAGAGAGTTCCGCACGAATATAATGATATACATCTGTTGAATAAAACATAGTTTCTTCCTCAGCAAAAAAGGGAGAAACCCCACAAGGGATTGCTCCCTCATGGGTTGTTTTGATTAATTAGTTAAAAGAACAAGTTCGTTATCCACAACTGAATGTGACATTTTCTCAAGTTGAGAGAGAACAGTCTTTTCATATCGGGCAATCGATTTTTCATGGTTAATTTTGTATTCAGTCATAACAAGTGGACTTGTTGATAACCTTCCCAACATTGATCTGAATGAAGTACTACCACCAGAATTGCTCTTATATACTGCATATAAACAACGCTTCATTACTCGCCCGGACAGGTAACGATGTAAGTAATTGAGGTACTGGTCCGCACAGGATACAGACTCTATACACCACTCATCACAAAGTAGCTTTTCAGCCACTGCCAGGGGGATAGCATCCGCCATAATACTGATATCGAACCCGTAATTTTCATCACGGATAGAATGAATCATTTCTGGCTTGCTACTGGCTTCACTCTTATTTACCAGGGAGACAACCAACGGATAGTAACTCGCGAGTTTGGATTGTATTTGATCATGAATAAAACTGATAAATTCAGAACCGTGCTCTACAAGACCAAGAATTATGTCCTGATGGGCATTACTGGAGCGATAAAAAACATACTCGAGTATTTCACGATTGTAGCCAGAGTGAAGCAGTTCTGGCCGTGGATGTACAATCCGAACGTTGCCCGGGTTTACAGATACTGCGAACCTGAAACTACGTAAGGACACCGGACCTGCATGCAGTGAATCAGCATTTAAAAGATAACGGCCCAGCGGAGATTTTTCCATTCCTGCATGATCACTGATGCTATGACGCTCAATATACCGCTTATAAAAAGGGATAAGTTGAGATACCGGCACATCTATAATTATGTGGAAGCGATTTAACGTCTGAGTGGATATAGATGCCTCTAAGACCTTAATATCGGATAACCCCATTTTGTATAAAACGGCTTTAACAAGATTGTTTAAGTGTTGCATATTAGGTTCCTTCATAGATTATGAAAGGAACATTATCCCAGAAGGGAAATGTTCCCTTCTGGGTTTGGTTTTAGTAGTTATAACGCTGTGCGTGTTCAAGTTCCATGTTCATTCTGTAACGTTCATGCGCTCCAGAGACCAGTAGCGTCTTAACAAAACATTTTCTGAATGTTTTGATTCCGTTAGCTGAAGTTATTTCCTGCTCAGAAATAGAATGATTTTCATGTTTATTATCAGACAACCCATAAAAAATCGAATTGTATTCAACAAACAACTTTCTGGTTTTCAATTTCCCAGAAAGATATCTTTCAGCGTTCCTGATAACCCACTTCCCATCTTCACGTGAAGATATGGAGTCAGGTGCCAGAAGCTTTTGCAAGACAATCAAAGGATACCCAAACGACTTAATTTCAACACCGTCATACCGTACATATTCTCCATCAAAATCAAACTGCATATGCTGTCTGATTTTCTGATCATCACAAGTTTTATTGTGGACACTAATGGCAAAAGTAACTTTGCTACAAAAGAAAGCGAAAAGATTCCGGTATATGTATGAAGTCAAACCAGTTAACTTCTCATGTACCCCTTTCGCATCAGTTCCCACATCTGATCGATAAATATAATTGAGGATTTCTCTGTTGTAAGGACAATCGAGCATTGAAAAACTGTCAGTTTCACCAGAGGATTCACCAAAGTTACATTTAAATGGCATACGAATAGCATCTAAAGAAACACGACCATTACGGGCTTTAGCAAGCCTGTTGACTGCTGGTAACAGTATTTCTTCAACTGGCATTTCAAATGGCAGAGTCGAATATTGATTGCAGTATTCGACCGCTTGTTGTGACAAAAATGCAAACGACAAATCAGCGTTAAAACTAACTGATGATATCGTTCCGTCAGAATTATCAGTGGTTACTAAATCAACCACTTCAATATTCATTCCGTTCGCGCCCAGAAAAGATTTAATAATGTTAGAAATTAATTTGCTCATGTGGTCCTCTCAATTCAAAAAAAGAAGGGACCACTCCCATAGGGAAGTAATCCCCTATGGGTTATTGTGTTCAGAAGTCAGCTAAAAGAAGATCTACAGCTCTACCCCTGCGTGTATCTGTAATTAAGCGGTTCATAAACTTTCGAACCTGACTGTTCTTTTTACTCAAACTCAGTAGACAAGGTGTCGACTGGTTGATGTAACGGCCATCAGAGAAATGACTGCAAGTCACATAACCATCCTGCCAGTCCTGATTGACGAAAGAAGCAATTCGTTTCAGGTAACATCTGGCATCGTGAATTGAAGGGTCTTTGACTCTGTATCTCAACTTAGAACTAAGAGATGTCAGGTCTAACGCTCTCATTTGAATTTTGAACGTTTCATTTCTGTACTGTAGCTCTTTGAGAGTCGGCATTTCACGTCTCCGGCAGAACACTATCTGTAACTGAGCAAGCAAGGTGAAAGCTTCCTCCAGCAGCCGGGAAAATGTATTGCGGACAAACTGCATGAAATCACTGAAATGCAACAACCAAAACATGGCAGCTTTCTGGATTTTAGGGTCTGTAACGCTGGTGAGATACTTTGCCAGCTCCACGTCCTCATCCCTATGCTTATAGGTTAAAGCAGGAACATGATCACCGTAGTAACCACCGTTGCTGACCTCAACCCACAAAGGGATAAATTCCAGTGAGCGCATATCATCACAAAGTAACTTTGCTGATGACATGATTTCATTTAACTCCATTTCTATATCGATTGAGAGGGGACACCCTTTCAAGGACTGAATATAATCAGGAATTAATGCTCTGAATTGCGTGATTTCTATATATATACTTACTGTTAATTTCGTGAACGGTTTTTCGATTGATAAACCACTCTTTTCTTCAACAGAAACTGGATTGAATCCACTTTTATTTAAAACAGCATTGATTACATCGTTTGATAGTTTCATATGGCCTCCAAAATGGAAATGGGGCCACCTGATGGGAGGCCCATCAGGGTATGTATTGCTTTATATTAATGACGTGAGGTCGGTTGCTGCATTACTTTGTTTATATTGTCGATATACCGGACCAGAGTAGGTCTTTCATCATCAATAGCAAAGCGGCGGAGATCTTCAAGGTTTCGTGATTTCAAAA
This sequence comes from Buttiauxella agrestis, assembly GCF_900446255.1. Classification (NCBI taxonomy): domain Bacteria; kingdom Pseudomonadati; phylum Pseudomonadota; class Gammaproteobacteria; order Enterobacterales; family Enterobacteriaceae; genus Buttiauxella; species Buttiauxella agrestis. The sequence goes on from NZ_UIGI01000002.1 coordinate 95,210, forward strand.
ACTCATCAAAACCTCTATTTTTAAGATCAACAATAACCTTACCCAAATAGTCATATTTAGTAAACCCAATCTCGGAAGGTGGGTTAATTGGTTTGAAAATGACAGCTTCAGCTTCTTTCCAGTCAATTTCCTTATGTTCTCCCGTACACAAATCAATATGAATATATGTAAACTCCTTATGATTGCCACGACAAGATAAGTAATATTTTGGCAGGAAATGCACGTCTGTACGCAAAAGATGAGTACCGGCAGGACGTATTATATACATAAGCTCGCGATCATTATCTAAAAGACTTTGTTCAAGGATATTCAAGTCAATCTTGTGATCATCTTTAAAAAGCGAAGAAGACTCAAATTGAATGATATAACACTTGAGAACTGCTGATAATTTACTTAATAATTCTGCTTTGTTTTTCATGATGCTCTCCGGAGTAAAATAAACTAAAGAGCATCACCATAACGGTAATACTCCCGTTATGGGTTTAGGGTTAAAGTGGAAATCCACGTCATATATCCGACCGTAGCCAGTGATACCGCCACAAAGATTAAACTGAGTAGGCTTCTCAGCTGTGTTTTTTATCAAAGGGAGCATAAAAAAGCACAAGGGAAATCGTTCCAACATCTTAATTAAAAGCAATTGTTAATTGCGCTTAATTAAAAAGGATAACCCCCCCCCGCTCAAAAAAGCAGGGGGGTTATCGTTATTTCAGTTGCATTAGTAATTCTGGAGCACACCTTACGGGGAATCCATCACTACCTTCATTGACAAGCACATTGTTCCAGTCGATACCCTTTTTATTCTCGGGAATCTGACCTTCTGGTTCCAATACTTGAATGTTCAACTGTGAAGCAGGATAACGGCCTTCAAGATAGGCTTTCATTCGAGTGTAAAGCTTAGATGCAGCTTCTGCGCCCGGACAAACACCAAGACTATTAGGTCGATCTTTATCAGACCAAATGTAAAAGTTAATGAACTTCACATCAGGTGGCGGTAGTAGATAATCAGGAATCTCCATATTCTCCAGGGCCCATGAAGAGCTTGCAGCCCAGCATGGCATAGAGGTCGCTTCAATTACAGACAGCGCATTTTCAATTCCTTCCGATACGCCAAGCAACCAGGTACTGGTTGACTCGTTGTAGTGCGGCTCAAACAGTTGAATGGAACCGCCATGCATATCAGCAGGAGGTTTCATCATCAGTTTAGGTTTATCAACTTTTGCCTTATCACCATTTACTTCCAGGTACGTTCTGTGAATGGTCAGGCGGCGTCCTCGGTTATCGCGATATACAGCGATCATGCCAGGGTACGTAACCGTTTTGCCATTATCCCAATAATACAATCTGGGATTAACACCTATATCTTTTGGCAGATTACTGAATATTCGTGATAATCCACGCTTCTTCAAATAACGTCCAACAGAGGTATCCTCCGTTACCTGACTAGTGTAGTGATAAACTGCTTCTAATTTTTTGGCGCGTTCAGCTACTTCCTCAGGTTCTAATATCTTCGAGGCTTTTACTTCACGCTTGTATTCTTCATTTAATTGAAGGTCCGCCTTCGTAAGAGGCGCTGAGATATCGTCACCAAAATGATCCCGAAGAATCACTTTACAGGTTTCCGTTTTGCTTAATTGCAGCAAGTGGGACAAAACATCAATTCCATCAACAAACGTGTTAACAGGGAAATCGTTATGAATAGCGCACCCTGTATACAAATCCTTTTTCCGGAATCTAAATTTAGTTTTCCCATCTCCAGTGAAGGGACATGGGACCTGTTTTGGTGCTCGCTCAACTGCATCAGCTAACTGTGGGTAGGAACTATAAATATTCCGCCACCCGCCAATTCCTGCTACGCGACTGTGGACACGGTCAATTATTTCTTTTGCTTTTTGCTGTGGGGTTTTACTGTTGCACATCGTCGGCGTTGTCATATTGATCTCTCTTAACTGGCATTGTGGGTTTCCCTATGCCATCTGCGAAGCAGAGCACATAGAGAAACCCACAACGCAGATAATTAAGTGGGTGACCAATTGGTCACCCATTTCAATCAGGCTTCTTTATAGCCTGCGTTTTTAAGTTTCTGTATGAAGCCATCAACTAACGTTTCCTTTTTCGAAAGATTTCCCTTAGGAATTGTGACCTCCCTAATGAGACTTTCGACAGGGCGTATATCGTTAATGACTTGACCAGTACACGAAAAAACTCTGACGCGAACCGACTCAGTATTTTCAGTATTTTCCACACGAAATTCTTTAATGTAATCCATATGATTGCTCCTGATACCGTCAGGAGGCAAATACCCAGTCGGGTATTTGCCCCGATTGGGAGGATTAAATTTAATTGATTAAAATATTAAACACTAAATCGTTTACTACGCGAGTCAGTTGTTTAACATCATCTACTTGAACATATTGCTTGGATTCAAAACCAAACAATCTTTTAGTTTTAATTCCAACACCGGCCACCTCAACTCCAGACTTTGCAGCCATCTCCATTAAACTTGGTATGTAAAGGTCATCCTTTGAAGGTTGACCATCAGTCAAAATCAAAATTATCTTTCGATCAAACTGACATTCCTGAAGAATTTGAATAGCTGCTTTTAAAGCATAACCTGTTGGAGTCCATCGGCCTTTCTTACTATATTCAAATGCAGGTAAAGTTTCTTCTACCGTCATATTGAATGGTTTTATTACTTCGTAGAAACTTTCATGTCCAGGGAAAATCATATTAGACACATGCACTTTAGACAGGCTTTCCAACGCTAATGTTAATGCGAGGTCCGCTTTAATAGCATGCTCATAACGCGAGTCATATACCATTGATGCCGAATTATCCCTGAGGATAACTACACCAATTTGCCCACGCTGCTTCGATAAACCCTGAGCTTTGAAAATATCTCGCACACCCATTGGAGCCTGAATCAATCGACGGTTGTCGAAAGAAACGCCTCTGTCCCGGGTTTTGTTTTTGACTCTTACTTCAGCCTGTTGCAGTACAGATAGACTGCCACTCAAAGCATGGCTTAAGCGTAAAGCCTCGTTATATACTGGCAAATCAATAACAAGATCAGGTACGTTTGAATCATCACCGCCAAACTCCTTCTTTATTTCAGAAGGAACCAGGCCAGTAATTTGTTCAATCATATTCGACACTATGTCGTGATAGTCCTTACTCTCATCATCACTGTTAACGAACGCTTCTAACATATCCGCAATTCGCACCCAGTCACTCTTAGAAAAGTTACTTTTCTCTGAGCTATCGCCATTGTCATTGTTGCTACTCTGACTGTTTTGCTGCTGACCATCCTGCTGCTGATCGTCTTGCTGCTGGCTGTCTTGCTGCTGACTATCCTGCTGCTGTCCGTCCTGCTGCTGTCCGTCCTGCTGCTGTCCGTCCTGCTGCTGACTATCCTGCTGCTGGCTGTCTTGCTGCTGACCATCCTGCTGCTGTCCGTCCTGCTGCTGGCTGTCTTGCTGCTGACCATCCTGCTGCTGTCCGTCCTGCTGCTGGCTGTCTTGCTGCTGACCATCCTGCTGCTGTCCGTCCTGCTGCTGGCTGTCTTGCTGCTCCTTTTGCTTATTGGCCTCCTCTTTCAGACGATTGAGAAGTTCAAAAAGCTCAATAGCAAGCTTGCTCGCATCTTCAGTACTGTTAACGCCATGTGCCTTTTTGAGCAGCAGGTCGATTTCAGTTCTGAGTGGGCCAAACAATTTTTCAGAGTAAGCAAAAAAATCATCAAGTATCGCTTTGTCACCTTCTTGCCCAAGAACATCGGTCCTGAGTTTCGAAAGGATGTACCACTCTATTATGTCGACAGGGTTAGCATCTAGTTTAGTTGTATCAGTCGTGTAGAACCCTTTTTGGCAAAGGATTGCATACATTACTGCGAGGCGGTGCTTAGCCTGTTCATACGCTAAACCGGTACGTTTCTCCATCTGCACATCGTCAAATAAATTCATCAGCCCAGCAATGCGACGAACTTTGGCCAATGCTTTCATCTTATCTGCGCGATTGTCGAAAACAGGTACTTTTTTCTCCCAACCTTTAAAACCAGGAGAAGATTCATACACTGCATCTTGTGAATTAAACCAGACGTCCTTACTTGTATAACGTCCATGACCTGCTTCGTGACATATATAGCCTTCACAAAGAGCCACAAACTCTGGGTCAGAATAATCTCCATCCGGCAGTGAAACCCTTGAGTCTATTATATTGAAACAGGGAACTGATACGGCGGAACTAATAATCACTTCAACACCAGGGATGCCTGAAATAACATTCGCAATATTTCTTAAACGCTCAATTTGACGCGGTGATTTAGATAATTTGTTTGTCATGAGAGTACCTTTTATTAAAAAGAGTACTCCCCAGATGGGAGTACCCATCTGGGATGAAAACTAATATTTACCAGCCTTTTAGACTCAAACCCCCACCCAATGTTTTAGGTGCTTCTGGTGTGTCAGACGTGACATCACCTTTCGTCTCATCAGATACACCGGCTTTAGCAGCAGGAGAATTAACACTCTCTTTGTTGCCAAGAACGGTTACTTTTGCAAACGGGTTATCATTAATTTTACTGGTTACTGGTGTGTCATTATTGCTCGCTGAGTTGAACGCGTGGCTGATTGTTGATAACCAGTCAGCTACCTTTTCCTCACCTGAGATGATACGACTCAACTTATTTACGTCACTCATGAAACAGAACCACTGCTGTAGAACCGATACATCACGAGGATTGGTAATGGACCCATTAGGTACATTGTCAATAATGTATTTAATCGCATCTGCGAGCACTACAGCCTCTTTGTACATAAACATAAAGCTGATGATTTTTGACTGCATCTGCTTAAGTCTAGAGATTGTGCTTGATTTCAGTCTTTCTTTCGAAATCATTTGGATATAAATTTTCTCTGCTTCATCCGCAATATCAACAAGCAATTGCTCTTTATATCGGTCGTTCGTTTCATCGCTTTCTTCAACGCTAATCGGAGTGAATGGTATAAAATGCGCAAGCCTGAATTTAAATGATTTACCAAAATCATCCTTGGTCAGTTTGAGCTTATCAATCAGATCAGCCATTAAAGGGCTGCGTTTCTTCTCATTCTCAACATAAATTTCATAGTTATCCAAAGCATTGCTTATCCCTTCCTTGAATTCCGACTCGATTTTTTGAGCTTCCTCCAGGAACTCCTGCATACTGCTAACAGGAAGAATAAACATATTACTGTAGTTAATGCACAATCTGGCACACAGCGTGGATATCTTTGAGTTGATAGTGCTTTTAAAACTTAATGCCTTTGAATCAATCCATCGAACTTCACTTTTAGACACACTGCTCTGGTCTGAAATATCTAACCCTTCAAACGATTGCTGTATATCTTTAGTTCTGCGGTGACCCTGACAACCGCTGATTTCTAGTTTGGTTATGACCGCACCGTCTTTCAGCTCAGGATAAGCATCGAGGAATTTCAGACATTGTTCTTTTGGATCAATATTGCCGAGATTAGATGTATTGATGCTTGTATTTGAGTTTACGTTCATGAGTTTTCTCCAGATATAAAAAAAGGGGGAAACTCCCCTGTCGGGAAGAAATCCCCGATAGGGTTAAATTTTAACTACTTAAAAATCAGCAACAATGCGACCTTTAAAGATTTCACTGACTTCGGCTATTTTTAACATTCCTGCATAGGTAAAGTTATTACGAGCCATAGCGTCCGCAAATTCATTTTTCGACTTCATTGGATCTTCAAGTTTATAGTATGAATAATCCTTACTTACAGTTTTTAGAACATGAGCCCTTGAACCACTTTCGTAGCACACAGCAATATATTCCTCCTTAACATTACTTTTGAAGTAAATGATTTCCTGTATTGGATAATTCATAAGATTCAGATCGATAACCTTATACACCTGGTTTTCAATCGTCACCCTAGCTGCTGTCAGATATGACATGGTGAACTCTTTTTCACGACCAAGAGTCAAATCCATGGCCTCCATTACAGTTTCATATATATGAGACGGTAAACCGGTGGCAAATGCGATTTTGAACGTTTCCTTAATAGCCAGGTTGCTCAACGCTTTTGACGTAGACACCCATGCTACTAATTGACGTGCATCCATTACAGAATCTTCCGCACCCGCATCGTTAACCGCAATAGCGACCTTAACGAATTTCTCAAGAATACCCATACTGAAATCCGGATATCGTTTCGATAGCAAGCGAGTGAAAAATACTGCATCTGGCTTTTCCATCTCAATTATCAAAAAGCGCTTAGTGAAAGCCGCATCCTGACGCTGAGAGGAAACAAAGCGCCTTTCTCCTCCTGACATGTTGGTGTTTGCAGTTCCCAAAAATCTCGTAAATGCGTGAGGCTTAATAACTTCACCGCCGTTTGCACTCACAGACCAAGGTTTCCGCTCTATTGGCATATGCAACTTAGCTGCTGTATCAGGATCAATTTTATCAATCTCATCTAACAGAATGAGATGTCCATCCTTGAATCCCTGGACTAAATCGCTGTACACAAAACCGGTATTACCATCAATTAAGCTTCTCTCACCTTCAAGTTCATCAGCACGAATATTACTGTTGATTTGTTTGATGGTTAAGGGCCAGTTCATCATATGACTGATGTACATTGCCAGTTCAGTTTTACCCGAACCAGACTCCCCTTTGAGACAAAGGCTAAGTTGAATATCAGTATCAACCAAAAGCTTAACTACATTCTCAAGAACAACCGGGTTAGGCACATAATCTTTGTTTAGTTCAGCACGGAATGATGTCTCCATTTTAAAAACAGGGATAATCATTTCCGGGTCCATCTCAGGTTGCTGGAACAAGTCGCATGCAAATACGAGAAAATAATCATCACGTATATCATAACGGCCATCTCTTATACTTTGCTCATCCAAAAAGTCTTGAATGGAAAGTTGCTTCTGAGAAGTGGACTCAATAATTACAGAACCGGTATTTTTTGCAGTGTTTGACATAAGTAAATCTCCGTTATACGCAAACACCGCCAACTGGCTGATGTTTGCCAGTGGGCAATTAATTCAATTACATTTGGCAGGCTAACGCTATTGTTTGGCGAACCAAACCAACGTCATATCCCAAATGATTACCTACAATTTCGAATGCATCCGAGGCGATCCAATCCAATTCATTACTAAAAATAGGATTAATATAAATCTTTCCGCGAGGTGTCCGTAATGTAAGTCGATTTTTATTAACTAAGCTTTCAAACAAATCTATGGAGTCATTGAATGCCGCTTTAAAAATAATAAGCAGGTCTTCATCAGTCCATGTAATAGCAAGCTGATTATCTTCCATAAAATAGTCGTCATCGAAAAAAACAGGCCATCCAGTGCCATCATTGCAGACATGGAATATAACCTTCTGGTCATTTTTGTACTGACCATATTTCTGACGCATATTTGATTTGTTGTGTGTTGCTTCATAAACAATAGACTTCACTGAGGAACGAATCTCGTCAGCACGAAGCTGAAAGACCTTACATGCGAGCTCGAAGTTATCAGACATCAGCCATTCTGTTTCGTACAGAAGTGCAGGATGTGCTGTCCTAAACCCAGTGCCCTCATCTAAATAAAGCTGTTTAAGGCTTATCAGAAGTCGTATTGCTCTTAGTGAATCATCCAGAGCTTCTGCATACAGTGTATACACATGGTCAGCTGTCCATTCGTAGACAAGCCCGCCAAGGTCACTTTTGTACTCATCTAATGTCAGTAGATAATCATATTCCTGAACCTTATTATGACGGTGCAGTAGTGATCCTTCAGGTAACAATGAATGAGCTATTACAGTGCCGGAGGATATTGTTTCGGGTATAAAGTGATTGGCAGGTTCTATACCTATAACATGAACGGGTCCAGTTTCTACCCTATTCACCTTCATTGACTCTTGATGAATTACTTCAGCAATTATATTCAATGGTTGGCTTATTATGGGTGCAGGTTCATCTTCCTCAATTACATCAAACATTGAGAAAAGACTCATTTGCCGTGGATCACATAGTCTTGGTTTCATGGGCTCTCCTGAGGGAGAAATCCCATGTAAAGGGATTTCTCCCTTTAAGGGTTGGTTTAACTCAATTCTGTTTGAAGGTCGAACAACCGAAACCTTTTGCGGGTTTTGGTAGATGTGCATTTATGCTAGTTGCGAGTACGCGCATATAACCAAGAGGTTGCTCTCTCCCGTTTATTATTACGTTATCGACCACCAGCACACCGGAGATTAATACCTCATCACCTTGCTCAATGTCAGCGAACTTAGTTGAGTATAATTCAGGCGGGACTTTGATTTGAATACAGGATTCTCTCTCTATCTTTTCGCCATCGACATCTACACTCATACTTTGTTTTAGTTTTAACAATGCACCACAACAACCGTCTGCAATTGCCTTAACTTTAATGCTGACAACTACGCCAGATATTCTTACTTCATTAATACTATCCAGAAATGACATACAAAGCTCCTCTCGGAAAAAGAGAGAAACCCTGTAAGGGCCTCCCCTTTACAGGTTTACAGATAAAATACATTAAAAGTGCAGAATACAAACACAGCACCGATGCAAGCGATGACACCTGGTTTGTTAAACCATTTGTTATCGTTGATTGGAGTTGATGCATTCTTATCATTTAATGCGTCGGCAATTAAAGTTTCATCTTGACTATAATAAAACTCACGTTTTGCCAGTTGATCCATATTTTTTGAAATTACATTATCCCATCCACTCATATCAAAAGCTCTCAACTCTCTGAAAGAATGCTCCATCAGTTCATTAGGGAAACCAAGACGTTTAAGTAACGGGCGAATTACCTTATTAAACTGGACAAGATTATCATAAGAAGCATTCGCGGCAGCATTGAACTCTTCACGAATAACTAACTTTCGCTGACTTTCAATGACCTGGCAAATCCATTCTGTAAGATGAGTATTTTCCAGTTCTTTAGACTTTTCGAGTGAACAATAAAGATTATCCGCATCGAGATAAGTATCTAACCCAAATTCTGCGAATGCATCTTTGACGAAAATATCTAGATCTTTTTTGGTTTTACAAAGTGGAACGAGAGGCACACGATTTAATAATTCAACCGCTTCTTCTAAGTCAATTTTATTGACATCGAAATGCTTTGTTTTCACATGATAAAACCCATTATTTTTAGCAATGCAGTCGCCAAGTTTTGAAACTGAATTAAATGTAAATAATTCAATTGTCGAAAACTCTGTCTCATTCATAACTACTATAATCTCTGCTTTCTTTTCAGCATAATGCGAAAAAGAACTACGAAGATTTTCAGCTAATTCTTGAGGGATATCTTTGCTATATGCAGTTTGATATAACTTTGAGATACCATTAACGAGCTGTTTGCTGACAACATTTTCAAAAGACATGATTATTTACCTATATGATTTAACTTAAAAGCAGTAAATCGACAGAACGAATTACCGGTTTTTTGGAGGCAAAAGCCTGTCATTCATCCCCCGTAGGCAACGAACCGCGCTGACTTATACTTGTCTGGCATTAGAAGTACGTAACAAAATAGGCTCAATTAAGAGCTTTAAGTTGTTACGATTTGGGAAAAACGGATAACTGACGTGATAGGCATAAGTAATCGCACCAACGACAAAGAGGAACATTTTGCCGGTGGTGTATTACAACCTTCTTTATGAAGGCTGGCCGCTTTTCACGGCAATTATGAATAAAGCTACTTTGGGGTGTGCTAACTTTTGAGTGAAGCTAATATTTTTAAGACTAGTTTGTACTTCTATTAATATATATACAACACAACCAACTTCTTGTAAATGGTTGCTCAATCGTTTTTTTCTATCTGCTTAGGTCGTGTCAGGGCGCTCTCTGCCTCGATAACCATTTCAGGTGCGCACTCATTTAAGAAATACGAAGGTGCCCCATACCATAATACATAAAGTTCCTTTTCTGCTCTGGTACAACCTACATATAACAACCGGCGTTCCTCTTCTATTAACTCAGTTCCGACACATTTTGGATTTGGAATCTGCTCTGATGTACAACTCAGAATAATTACTTTTTTCCATTCAAGTCCTTTCGATCCGTGTAATGTCGAGAGGACCACCTTGTCTGGTGTGTACTCTTTATTATTTTTCTTGGTCCCAAGACACAACCCAGCAGCCCGATTGATCATCTTATCCCAACCATCCCTTTCGGCCCACTGCTGGCAAGTATCTATCGCCACCCGAGTTATTGACTGCCCTCCTTTAGCCGAAACCATTTTGATGAATGCATTTTCCATCCACTTTATTAAATTTTGTATTCTCTTGGCTATTTCAGCCTTATCTCTTGTGTCAGTTATAAAGCGGGAGAAGTTTTTATGGATTGATTTAACAGCGACACTGCTTTCTTCGGGTAACGGCAGCATGTCAAAAGTTACTTTTTTTCCGGCCATTCTACTGGCTACTTCATCAAGGACTTGTTCATCCTCACCGAATAATGCCAGCACTCGCTTCATGAGCCTTTTATCATAGGGATGTCGGAAAAATGCCATCAGATGCAGGACATCGCTACTTTCCTTCTCATCCCAAAATGATTTACCGCCGTACCTTATCGTTTCCTGGCTGAGGATGTTCTCTACCTTGTCCAGGTGAGCGTTGCCTCTGCTGAGGATGGCCCAGCCATAAGGGTCTTGGTCTATCAACTCCACAATCCCCTGTAACTGTTCCTCCATGGACCGGTAGCAAAAGAAAGTTACTTTTCCCCCGCCCTCCTTTCCCGATTGAAGCTCTTTCGTATAACGGTAATTATTGTGCTGTATCAGTGTATCTGCGAACGAAAGAATCTCCGGCTCACATCGAAAACAGGTATTTAGATAAAATACATTCGGGGTGAAGTTTTTTTCGAACATCTGAAAGATTTTAACCCCTCCGGATGACCTGAATGAATAGATGGCCTGGTCATCATCACCCACGATACTGGTATGGATACCTCTCCGGGTGTGCTGGCTTATCCATGAGAACTGTATCGAATCGGTGTCCTGTACCTCATCAACTATTAGATGGGTAAGGTTTAACGGTCGTATCATTCCTGAGTTTAACTGGCTGGTTACGTATTTTGACAGGGCATTAAAATCCGCCACACCATCTTTCTGGCACAGCTTCTGATAAGTATTAAACAAGTTAATTTGCAGGGAGGAAAACTTGATAGCGACAACATCATGGTCTGTTTCCCTTCCTATAGCGTCAATCGCAAACTCGGCTGCACTTAGATCCATCGAAATACCTGCGTGATTGATAGCGCGGTGGATCATAGACCGCAAGGCACTTCCAATTAGCAATCGTCCATTCCATTTCATTTCATCCAACTGCATTTTCACAAACCCGTGAAAAGTATTTATTTTTATTCGGTCCAGTTTTTCTTCAGTCAGTTTTTTCTTCAGCTTTTCTGACAGTGAGTCAGCTGCGGCTCTAGTGAACGTTACCATTCCAATTCTTGCATACGGAAAACGATTAAGTATCTCAGCCACCCCCTCAATCATCGTGAACGACTTACCGCTCCCGGGCGCAGCGATCACCATATTGTTAGCACTCATATTGTTAATAATTTTCTTCTGACCAGGGCTGGCAGTGCTCATTCGTCCTCCTTCAAATCGAGGTGACAGTATAACTAGAACCTAAGGCAGATTTTTACGTTTTAGATACGTTAATCCACTGATTAAAAATCAAATTTTGTTATCCAAAGGGTATTAGGTTTTTTGGGTTCTATGGAATACTAAGCACATCTAAAGACAACAAGAAGGTAACAGCAATGAAACTTAACCAATCACTTTCTCTGGCTTTCGTTCTCACTTCATCTGCATTGATGGCCGGTTGTGCATCAAATGTTGGAAAGACCCCAGATACAGCCCAAAAGTCGAATTCCCATGGTTTTTATTGGACGGCAAATCCGGCTGATTCTGTCGCTAAAAACGCGTATTCGCTCGCAGGTGTCGATGTTTCATTTGCGGATTCCGAGATCAAACCCGGTAGCTCTGATGAAGCTGGCATCTCCAAATACCTTATGAATGGTGCAATGGGGGCAGTAACTGGAGGGTTGTCCGGTTTAAGCATCATGACGTTAGGCTCTTTATATAGCAAAGAAGATGCTGAGTTCATTAGTACCGAACAGTTTGTCGCCTTTGTTCCTAATCCAAATAACTTACCTTACGATGATCCTTCGCTCGTAAAGGAAGGTGCTCGTTATACATTTAACTTTGTAAAGGATAGTTCTGCGAAACGTGGATTTAACGCTGATAAACAAGTTAAAGCAGTTGACGAGTGCGTGATTGAAATGTCAATGATGGCAAAATTCAATGAGTGTGTTTTATCTTCCAAACCAACAAAAGATATTGCATTTGATAAGCGACTTTTTGAATTTCAAGCTATCAGGCCAGCAGTTGGTACAGAGCTTTTTCAATTAAAATTGCCTAAAGGAAATTATTCTGTCATTCGCTACGGTCTTATTCAGACCACATGGGACAAAAGTTCTAAAGGGTATAATGGATTTATTATGAGAGCAGACTCGACATATACCGCCCCTCGTATGTTAGCAGTTTCAATCGACGGAGCAGATTATTACTTGCTTAAAGGTGAACTAGGTAAAAAGGGTTACCCTGAAAAAACACTTATCAAAAAATTCTGGTAATTTCACAATATGTAAAAAGGGGCCAAGTTTGGCCCCTTTTTATTGTTACTAATATTTTGGAAGTTGCTTTCCGGTTATTTGATCTACTGATGTTGAACCCACTTCACATATTGCCGGTCGAGGTAAATAGCTACAATCAACGTTAGCCTCCTGTATCGCCTGAGAGTTCTCCTGTTTAGCTTTAATCATATTATCCTCACCGCCCATTGATTCTTTAGCTCTTTCCGAAGGTAACTGATAATTCTCGTTTTTGAATGGCAAATTGGCCGTCACAGACTCCTCTGTGAATTTGCTGTACTGGTCCGGCACTTCTCCAACCTGTACTGCATCATTAATCCATTCAGTTAAGTCGATTTTATCAAAGTCAAGCTGTTGAATTTGAGTTATTGACAACCCAACACATTTTTCAGCAATAGGATCTATTCCTAATTGTGGATATGCCTGTTGCATAATTACACGCGACAGCATGGAGTTATAACAACACATGTCAGTAGCCTTTTTAACGCACTTCTTAGTAAAACCTATGTTTAAATATTTCACACAGCGTTCTGTATCAATTGTAAAGCAGGATTTCTGATTTTTATGGATACTTGCTTCCATTTCCTTTTGATCACAAGCAACCAGCATTTCCAGTAACATTTTGGTGACTTGATATGCTGTATAAATCCAGCCAATTACATTTAAGGCAAGCATGAAATTCGTTACCGCTGTTGAAAATACCGCATTTTGAGCTGTTGACCTTGCAGCATCAAAAACGAAATCTCTTACCGCGCCTGGCAGAAGATCGTAAGCCTTATTCATCGCCATTTGTTTCAATTGGCCCAGACCAAAACTTGTCATGGTTTCTTGTGCCAGCTGCCCGGTTCCACTTGCGCCACCTGACGCACCAGCAGAGCCAACAGTTCGACCCAGATTACCGGCCACATTCTCATAAACACTGGTCAGAGAACTGGTGACGTTACTCCACATTTGCCCAACAGTTTTGCCTGCGGAAGCTGTCCATTCACCCACGGAGTTAGCCATAGATGCCCAGGAGCCTGTGTCCCCTCCGGTCCAATTGACAAGAGTACTATTTACGGCACTCCAGTTAGTATTTCGAATCATCGAACCGGCCAGCATTATTGCTTCCAGGGAGCTTGCCGTTCCCTGCGGCGCTTCGCAGCAATCCGTCTTAGCCAGTCCATTAACAAAGCCTACTGAGCGCCCACACCATTCCTGTTTACCTTCGAATACAGAACAGGTGTTAGGATCGTTTGGGTCTGTACATTTAGCTTCACCCTGCATGTATTGGACCATGTTTGAGTACGCGATGACTTTGCCAAAGTCTTTGTTCTCTTCCTTCGGTCCTGTTTCACAGGTCCCTCCAGAACATGGGATCATCCCTACACAAGCATTGGTCTGAGATTCCACTTCACGCACAACATCTTTACCTCTGTCGCAGGTGTACTTCTGCTCGTACATGTAGCAACTCTTAGTCCCTTCGTCGTACCAGCCTTCAGCACAAGTCTGGCTGTCCATTACGCAGGCCGCATCATTCTTATATACCCCGCAAGCATCGGGCATATTCTTGATATCATCGTAGTTGTAGCAAAGGTCGTTACCTTCCTTATCTTTCATAATTTTGCCACTGGCGTCATACGAGCAGATCTTTTCTTTAGCCAGGGGGTCGCAGAAGTATCCTTCCAGATTCGTCTTCCACGTCAGGAAGCCTTTATCCCCTTCATACAAAGGTTTTGCCATATTGAGAATATCGGCTGGTAAACGCTTAGTCCCTACGTCCATATCTGCAAAGCGGTCAAAACGGCAGAATGAGCTGGTATCTTTTACGGCGTCATAGCATCCCGCAGGCTCCTGGACATGCTTGTCTTCCAGTTTCATATTTTCAAAAGTTAATTCGACCTCGAAATACCCTTCCCCTTTACCGCCGACCCATACACGGGAGGCCATCGTCACTTCACGGTCTGGCTCGTTATAGACTGAGTTGCGAACCTTCTCGGTGATATCTATTGGCGCATTCAACTTCCATGACTTGTCCTGCTCCCAGCCACCCTTTGGAGCTTCATAATCATAATCCCGATAATCACCATCAATGTGCGCAAAAATTTGATTCCCATCCAAAGTTACCCTCATATGGTCATCCCACTCTGCGGCAACCACCCTAGCCGTTGCCAGCTTCGCATCTGGGTGAAACTTGAGTACCAGGGAGTTATCAAATACACCGTTCTGCCAGTAGTTATCATCCCTGCGGCCAAACCAGATTCTTACACAATTATCACCACAAACAGACAGGTCCCCGTTCCCACCCGAAATATAAACGGGCACAGTAAAATCTCGGGTTATTGTGCAAGAGTTGAAGTTGTCTTTTTTCGGGGAGTTGCAGTAGGACTCTTTGTAATCCGGGTAGTGAGTGGTAATTGTCTGCGTCTTTGTTTCTGTATTACAGTTCTGAAGCCAGTTACCCGTACCGGCTACTGCATTACCGATTTCATTACGGCCAGCATTAAACATCGGGTCGTTAGGTTTTACATTCGGGGCCGGATTGTCTTTATTCGCATTTACCAGAGTACGGTAAGCCACACCATCATAGCTCTGAGCTTCAAAAAGCTGGCTTTTCCGATTCTTAATATCGTCTAGAAAACCGTCTTCATCTCCGTAGCGGCCACCAGCAGCAAACTTTGTGTCACTGTGCTTTTGTTCTGAGCTGAAAATCTCGCCGGTATTTGTTTTTGTGCCCGGAGTGGTAATGGCACTATTACTTATTGAAATATTTCCGCTCGCATCACGTGAAAGTTGCTTTGCCCCCTCTTTTGTATAACTCGAATTAATGGTTCCACCCGACATACTCGGCAGAGATACTGAGCGACCTATAGATTTACCGTCACTCGCAGCGTTACCCATCACACTTTCATTAGAGTTTGATGTTCCGTATTTTCCGACATTTAGATTTTGGGAGTCCGCCTTACCCGCATATTTGTCGGATATGTTGCCACTTAAATTTCCGCCAGATCCTGCATTTTTATACTTCTCCACGATGTCCTGGGCACTGGTCGGAGCGTTTCGGTTTGCATTGGGATTCGACAGGTTAAAGTTACTTTCCAGCTGGTCAAATATGGCATCTGCTGCGTATACTTTAGGCGTAGTGACCATATTGATCAGCGAAATATAAAATGCCCAGCTCAAGGTGTTTGTGACCAGTGAAACAGCAAGCGTCGAAGCGATTACTTTTGTAAATTTCACGCTAACTCCTTGATTATGGTATAAATCTTACACAACAGTCGTTATAACGCCAAAGCATATAAACGTAGTTATCTATTCCAATTTTCTTTCTTCCGCCTTTCAATGTTGACCAGTCATGAACCGAATCACCAAGCCGGTGACAACAATCCGGGCCATCGGCTTCAGGTGTTGGATATAACATCGAGAGTCGGTACTGAGATCGGGGGGTGAAATACTCCCAGGACTTTTTGCACATTGCATCAGCACCCATGGTTCGCATCAACATTCCCTGCCGGTGCAGTTTTGTGAGTAGTCTTTGGGTGATTAACGAACTGGTTCTGACCGCATCATCATTTGCATATACGTGCCCCGTAAGTGGATATAGATTTCCATCACAACCGGCACAGAAGTAAGCTCCGAGGTTATCTTTCCCCGCAGTTACGGCCACACAATCAGCAGCACAGACCATAGACGCAATAGGGTTAGCAAAAACCACTGCTTCCGGGTTCAGAACAAGCGTGAGCAGGTCGCTTTCCCACATCGGGTCAACCTCACTGATGTAGGTCAAGCTGGCGTCGATATAAGGTTCCGCAGTACATTCACCAATAATCAAAAGCTTCAGCATCGTCATAATGGGAAATTCCCATAAATGCACATCGTAGAAACCAGCTTCAGTTGCCGTCATTGGTTGATTTGTATTACTTTTACCTAAATCGAACTGGGACTTTTGAAGCATCGTCCCTTCAAGAAATGGGCTACACCAGGGGCTTTTTACCACCTCTACAATCTTCACCGGCTGGAAAAAACTTAATTGCCAGCCGACTTCAGGTATACCGTTCTGGTCGGTACAGTAACAACCCGGGCGTGATGGAGCTGCGCCTTCAGGAGCTGCACCCACTCCCATGATCCTCATCGGGAAAATACAGCTCCAGCAGATGTTTTTAATCAAGCCCTGCCATACACCAGCACTCTGGCACATGGCACCGTTTGCCACGCCATTCCCCGCAGCAAAAACGATTGTGGGTAGTGATAGTGTTAGCAAAATTGAAACGGCTAATTCCAAAAGTAGCTTTTTAAATTTATTCACCGAAATTCCCACTATGACTTAATGAATGAAACACTGCTGTTCACAGCTTCTATAAACTTGCTGAAATATTCACTCATCTGACTCGGGTATGTGAGGGTCAGCCAGGTTGCGAATATTGCACCGATTATGAATCCGAATTTCATATCATTCCCCTTGATTAGTTTTTACTGAACCAATACCACGCACTTCAGCCTCACTAAATTGAACAACACGGAATTTATCCTTGTCATTCTCAATGAGTACTGGAGTGGTTTTAATATGAAAGCGGCTAATGATCTGCTCATTAACTTTAAATACTTTTCCATTAAATTTTTCACGCAGGTCATTCAGATCCTCCCAACCATTATCCTGGTTAAGACGAGTGAACATCGGCATGACCTTGCCTGCACCGAGTCGGGATTTATATTGCTTCTCAGCCCATTCAACTTGTTCTGGCTGAAGTGGGTCAAATACAAGCATTGTTAAATTTTGAGGGAATCGCCCAAGAGGGTTAATTAACTCACCTGCATAAGCGATTACTCTTCCCTGCTTGTCTTTTACATCCTGAGTCACCTTAACAGTCGGATCAATCAACCACTCCTTGTGCTCAGCTGCTGGCGGGAGGTTTATCATCCACTGATTTTTCCAGGTGTCAGCTAGCGCTCTTTTCTTGGCCCCGTCCCAGTCATATTTGTCGGCCCTTTCTTCGAGCTCGACAATAATACTTTTCTCTTCGACCGGATAACTATTACCGGCCATTGGGAATAGGTCCTGATTTGGATTCTTCTCAAGTTCACGTTTGAAATAATCCAGATTGAATGTGCCCACCATTTTGGCATAGCGGTTTTTTTCACGTAATATAACTGTCGGGACCTGGCTAATCTGATTTTGACTAAAGCTATCAGGATCAATTGTTATCAGTGGACCATCCTGAAGTTTAGCTTTAACGAGAAATTGATTGATTGCCGCCTGAGTTTCAGTCAGCCGAGTGGTCCCCTTTTTCAGTCCGTTAAAGACTACTCTGGCATTATGTTCGGATGCGGTTCTAAGAAGGTCTTCCATCACATAATCCGGCATGCTGAAAGAGGCAAAGATTGTAATACCGGACTCTGTAGAAAGTTCCTTTTCTCGATTGCTATCAATTTTCCTTTCAAAGTCTGCTGCTGTGATGCCCGAACTCCCGAACATTTTTTCGATATTTTTCGACTGGCCCCGCATGGCTTCAGGCTTATTCTGTACAGCTTCTAATGCATTATCATTTATCTGAGTGTTGGATTGGATCTCATCCCTTCTCTTGGTTATTTCCTCCAACGCCTCATTACTTGTCTGCTCTTCTCTGATCTTCTTTGTATGGTCGATTATTGACTGAATACTGTCTGCGGCCATTCCAGGCACATAACCATGGTTAACAGAGGACCCGAGGATATCTTGTTTCTTGAGCGCTCCAGCCTGTGCTTTGTACTTCTCGATTTCAGGCGAAGATAATTCACCGGCTGGCTGTAACGCTGACATTTCGGCAACTGATTGCCCTCTGGAGCTTAACGCACTGGACTGCTGTGCAATGCTTTCAGCATCTTGCTGATATTGCTCATTCGTAGCGATTGCACCCGCAGAAAGGGATAAAGAAAGAATTGCTAACGTGACTTTATTTTTCGTTCTTGATTTAAAAAATGGCATAGGTCGTCCCTATCACTGAAGTTAATTTAACTGTTCCCCAAAACCTTGAATCCCATGAGTGGTCTGTTTGACCGATGAGAAATACCTCCCCATCAGGGACTACTAATTCTCTCTCAATCAATTTGGGTGAAACCTGGTACTTGTGAGAGATACGCCTGGCGTTTGCCGCGTAAAACTTTGTGCCGTTGTATACGCCATCCATTGTGATGCGTAGTTTATCCCCACCAACCCCGGCCACAATTTTGATAACTTTCTCACCTTCATTAATAAACCTGACGGTTTTCGGCA
Organism: Buttiauxella agrestis; assembly: GCF_900446255.1. Classification (NCBI taxonomy): domain Bacteria; kingdom Pseudomonadati; phylum Pseudomonadota; class Gammaproteobacteria; order Enterobacterales; family Enterobacteriaceae; genus Buttiauxella; species Buttiauxella agrestis. Next base: position 114,131 of record NZ_UIGI01000002.1, read on the forward strand.
TATTGAATGCAATGAGAGACCCCCTGCTCACTAACGTATTTGCATGGTCGATCATGTAAAAATCAGCTGGCAAACATCCATTCAACAACCCATAACCGAAGGAGAAACGGCTAAATACGAGCCAGGCAAAAAAAGCAATCAAGGCCAGATTTATCGGACCATATAGATCTAAATTCAACATCCCCCTAACCTTTGGAATGTATTTATCGACCGCTTTGATACTCATGCTTCAGCCTTTTCCATTTCCTTGACTGAAACTATTATCACCTGTACGCATGCTCAAAATTTTCAGTTAGCCCCCTAATTTTTTGGCTTTATTTAAGGCTGTTATTTAATGCATCCGGAAAATGAAACCAGGAAACAACCTAATATGTGGGTGAATATTCCTATCGAGGGTTAGGTCATACAGCAAAAAAAAACCGCAACTATGAAAGTTGCGGCTCAATGACTGGTTTTGATTCTACCTGCCCTCACAGGCAGGCTTTAAATTACATACTTACTGGGAAGATGTATCCGCCGGTCCCATCACAGTTAATGTCTGAGCAGCACTGTCGCCACTGTCATCAAATGCTAGAACTTTAATATCCTGCTTCCCTTTATTCAGGTTTTTCGACAGGGTTGCCGAACTCCCAAATACACTTCTCATTTCTCCGTTTATGTACCATTCATAGCGTGAGATTTTTCCATCTATATCCGAACATTTATTGGTAAAGTTCCAGCTGAGCGATGTCTCTGTATAGCTGAGCGAACAGACTGGCGGCGCATTCTTGACTACATCAAAATCCAGACTGGCCGAGCCCCTTTGTCCCAGCTGACTGACGACATCGATGGTCACATGATATTTACCTTCCTTCATGCCGGAAATAAGCTGTGCCCAATAGTTTTTCCCTACCTCTACTGGCGTTCCGTTAACTTTGTAGACCACTTCATCTACACGGTCGGCAGAATGAGAAAGCTTAATGTTGGACCTTAACGTGACATCCAATGGAGCCCTCATAAACTTGTTTGAGAACTTCGGCGTCATTTCCACTTCCATTGGATTTTGCTCACCAACGATTATCGTGTTGTCGATCCGCTGTTCATTGCCCCTGTTATCCTTAAACAGTAATGACAAAGTGAATTTACCCGAGTCTGGGATTGAAAACTCCTTCTTGTCTCCCTCGTCCTTAGTTAGCACCAACGAATCTTTTGCATAAATCCATTCACGGGAGTACGTCACACCGGGATAGCTATCATCATCAATGCCTGACAAGGAAACGGTAAGAGTTGAAGGCGCCATGGAATACTTCAATCGTGAATTCATTTTCACTTCCGGGAATTTATATACCCACGATTTTACCGACGACTTACGGGTCCCTACGGTTTTCTCCTTGTTACCCGAAATCCAGGCGCTATATTCAAATGCCGCATAGCCCTGTTTATCAAGCATGTCTTCAGTCAGCGTAATAGTCAGTTTTTTACCAGATATTACCTGGCCGTCCGGTGTTTTCCATTCCTCTACCACAGCCGTGCCGCTGCCGAATTTCTCATTAGGGTTAACGTACACACCCTCTAAAGTTACTTTTTGGCCGACTTCAACTTTCTCGTTACCAGTCACTCTTACCGATATCCGTTTCGGTGTAGTCACACTCACTCTTGAGGAAGCATCTTTCCAGGAGTCTGCTTCGGCCAGCTCGTCAGCATCGTTGTAGCGCATTCGGGCATAAATCACTGACGGGATGGTCCCCGAGCCCTGGATGGTGTAGGTGGAACTGCCCTCTGTCCAGTTCTCATTATCTTCTGACCACATGATCTGAGCGGTTCCATCAGGAATGGCTTCTTCGTTATCAACAAGAGTCACTGGAATATCATTCCCTTCCAGCGTTGGTGTAACTTTAATACTGATCTTAGGTTCCTTATACGTCACTACGGTTAGCACATCCGTCAGGGACTCAATTTTTGAGAACTTATTCGTCAGCTTAGCCCGATACAGCCATTTACCCACCTCGGTCTTTTTAATGGTGACACTACGTTTACCTTCCATTTCACTGAGCGTTGTCCAGGTTTGACCATTATCAGCTGATGTTTGCCATTGTGTTGGCGCTAATGCATCTGAGTCAGCTGTGCTTTTGGTTTTAAACGAGACAATGGTGCTTAACGGAATTCGGCCGATGATCTGACTCTTAGACAGACCACCTTCAAGTGCTTCACCTTTGTAGACCCTGATACTGACGGTGCCACTCTCTCTCTTCATAACAAAATCATCGAATGGTGAACGGACCTGTGCCACGGCCACTAGACGTGTGTTACCTAAATCCATGCCTTCAATATCGATGTTCGTTGATACCTGACCAGCATCATCGACAGGCAGCGCTTTAGTTAGGGCTTTGCGTTCATAGGTGGTCTTGTAGCGGCCTGATACTGGATCAATCCCATAAATACTTTTCTGGGAGTATACCGTTACGTCCCAATCACCCATGATTTTGCGGTCGAATCTGCTTGCTCGAATGTCGTTGCTGTACCGGCCGACACTCACAACCAAAGGCATTTCAAGTCCAGTTGCCGTTTTCTTCTCATCAACTTTCATGGTGGCTTTGATGTTGAAGTCTGGCACGGTATAGACGTTCAAAGTGTCCAGGGTCGTTATCGATGGGTCCTTTGTATAGTTGGCTTCTATATTCAGCGTGTTCTTAGTCCAAAGCGCTGAAGCTGGCATTTTAATCCTCTGAACAAAAGTGGTCTGGTCATTGTTAGAGGATCGATTTTTATAGGTAGTTTTCACTGCATCACTACCATTCTGGGCAACAGAAATAGTAATGTCAGCAGGCACTACTTTGGCGAGAATGCGAGCAGCCTCTCCACCTGTTGTATAAACCAGGGCAGTGTTACTGTTGATACCTGCAATTGTTTTACTCTTTTTATAAGTAATAACAGGGTTGTAAGGTAACTGTGTTAACAGATTAAACCGGTTCCTGGCCGAAACTGCATGCGAGCCTTTGCCGTTGATCATGTGAACTTCATAGTCCAGAAGGTTTTCCCCTGAAATGTTGAAGAACCCACTCAACCCCGGAACTCGGCCTTTAAAGTAGAATTCCAATCCAGAGGGGACGTTATTCCATTGCGGATAACAGGCGATAACATTTGAGTTAATCCCGGTCCATTCAAGGTAGTCCTTAGCATTTTGCTCAGTCGTAAACAGGTTACATTTTTGCCCATCTGTTTGTGTAAGCAGGTCCGTATACTGGCGAACTCGGGAGTAGAGAGTTAACCCCTTCTCAAGAGTTTTTAGGGTGAATCCGGTAGGTTGGTAAAGGAATGACGTGGAGTAGCTGACGGCTTTTCCGTAAATATTTTCCGCCACCACAGTGATGTCATGATCTGCATTGAGTTTGAGGTCATCACCTTCAGGTAAATAGTAAATGCCTTTAATGTTTGTTGGTTTTAGGGTGACAACCTTATTGTCTATGGTCACAGATTTGATATCTGCAACACCAGCCTGACCCTGGAAAGCTGCGACTATGACTTCGTTGAGGAAATACACCGGTTCACGTTTGCCAAGCACCAGCCCGTCTTTAATCACCATCAAAGTCGGATTATCGGACAACATTAATTTTGATTCTGGCTCATCGTAAACTGAACTGTTTAGGCTTTTGTTCTCAAGCGTAAACTGGGCACTGTAGGAGCCATTAACGAGATCGGTAATATCAAAGATATACAAATAATCGCTACCAACTAACTGTGGGCCTGAAACGGGGCGCAGGGTCCTTTTTGTCGGCGTTGCCCATGACTGTTTAAAGTCGATCACCGTTCCGTCATCTAAAGTAACTTTCGTAACGGGCTTGAATACGCCATCCGGCGTCAATGTAAGGGTCATTTCTGTAGGTAGCCACCATTCACCTTCAGAACCAGCTTGCGGAGCCTTAACAGCAACGGCAACAGTTTTGGCACCAGTAAATACGTCCTGGCCTCCTACAGTGATTACTTTGGAGTCTTCGGTGAAATTCCAAAGAGTGTGGTCTACAACAGGCGGTCGATAATCCCAGTTCAACGTCAGATCATGAGTTTCCGGAGGAGAAAAGTAATTATTTTTCGAGTTGGCATTTACCGTGATTGCCCGAACACCCTGTGGCTCATCGTTATCACTTATTTTTACACTACCCACAGTGATCGTGCAGTTGTCAGCACCAACAGGCACTTCACAGGATGACCCGTTCCCGACAGAGATATACTGAAGATAGTTTCTTGCTTCGACAGTTACAGTAATGTCCCTGAGGGCTTCGTCCTTGATGTACGAATTAATAGAAAAGCCATCGAGCACCTGGCCGTTAATGGAGGATTTCATACCTGTTATAACGGGTTTTATCGGTGCAAGAGCCTGGACTTTATATTCGCCCGTTACCACCTCTACCTTTTGCCTTTCACTTCCTGAATAGTATGAGATCTTATAGGGGAGTTTTATTTCACCGACCTGAGACGGAATGCCGCTCGTAGTGAATCCGTTGGCAGCAAACCCAAACGAATTAGGTAGCCATTCGAAGAAGCAGACAAGATTGCCAACCGTGGAGGTGGCCCGGTCATCAACCGATATGTTACAGGCAGAGCCCTTCCCTGATGCTGTTATCGTGCTCGTATTAACAAAGGCCACAAGGTCCTGTTGGTCTTTGTTAAACGCCACCTCTGGCATATCTGCTTCTAGCTTCCCTGATATCATTATTGCCTCTGCATGAACTTTCGACAGAGGTGTAATTAATGAAAATAACAGAGCAAGCTTTACCCCGGATTTTCTCATGACGAATTCCTGTAGTTCAGCGCTGAATGCTGAATACTTTAACCTACGAGGATGAGATAAATTCTTGCTAAAGGGGTACAAAAAAGCCGCCCCCCTGACAGGAAAGCAGCGTTTAAACAGGATTTATTTGGCTTTAGATTCGGCTAGTCTTAAGGCCGTAATGATTGATTCGGTACTAACCAAAGGCATTTTCAGCGATACAAAGCCAAGGAGAAACAAACCGACCCGTACACAATCCATTTCCATGACAGGAATGTAATGAAGAAATTTTTCAATGGTATTTTTTTCTATCGGGACTATACCGAGTTTAAAAAGTAACCCACCTTTATTATTGGGTTCTACGCTAAGATTTTTATAAACGCTGTGACTGCGGTGACTTGTTTTTCGATTCTCAATTTTGAAGGTATTTTTTATTCTTAAGAAAACTGAAGCTAATGACATTACTTCCGTCATTGATAATTTCATAATGACACAGTTCTCAGTCGTCCATTCATATCCCCCACTACTACTGGAAGGGGCTACAAACAAATTTAAATAAAACTTATCAGACGGAGATGAATACTCGGAATTGTCAGAAGCTTTGGTATCTTCCTGGTTAATGACCAGTTCCAGAGCGCATGCAGTCCCAAAGACTTTTATGTTTTGTGAGCGCGTTCCGTTAACCACTAACTGGTCATTCATCATGATTTCTCGTTATATATCCAAATTCCGGAAAGTAATTCTCCAGTGAGATTATTTTGTAAATCTCCGATAAGGTAACCGTTTTCACTCTTAGCGATGATTAAACTATACACACCCGTTTCAATTTTCCTGGCTGACGTAACTTTCGGTACGGTGCATGGCTGATTTTGACTCAAACCATCAGCAGCTGCTAGAAAAGTTACTTTTGCTGGAACACCATTAAAACTGAGTTCGTTGTCAGAAATTATTTGGATATTAAGTGCCCCACCATCTTTTTCACATGATTTAAATGGCAATGCAGTATTAAATTTATTTGCTGTGAAACTCGTCAGGTCAGGCGATACCACCTGCGACCGTAAAAAGTAAAATGAACCTGCCGACAATAAAACCAGAGATACAACACCACATACTATCAATGACTTACGAATCATCCCCCACATCCTCATGAAGTAAGTGCAGAGCACTCAGTAACATTAAATGAAGCTGGTAAAGCATATTGTCCGGCGTAACTCCGCCAACAAAAGTAACGGTCCTGCGTATAGATGCACCAGCTGGTTCATAGAGAATGTAACCAACGCCAGAATCTCTGAGCAGACTGTCCTCTTCTTCGACCAGATCAGTATCAAGGGCCGGAACAATAACTTCTATCAGTATTGTATCAACAGGAGCCATATCCCAATCGTATTTAACTGATGAAAGTGGGGCTATAGAAATATGCAATTCATCAATATCAAAAAGCACTGGTCGTGCCCATTTCAATTCTTCAGGGGTGAACGAGTTGTCTTTATGAACTATTGGATAGTCTGATGCATTTAAAACCTCGATCAGCTCATTACGACGAAGACCGTGAATCAAGGAGTTGCGTGACAACATATGGATAACCTTTATTATAATATTATTCGCTTAATCAAACGGTTAGGTGATTAAACAAAAGTCTTAAACCTACCAAGCAAGGGAGAGCTGGTTATGATTTATTACTAATCTTAGCCAGATCTATCAACTCTAAAGCAAAATTGCGTCAACTGTGTATGGTACTAAAGTATGAGTTTTATAACTGCTTGGCTTCAATAGGTTTTCTACTCAGTTAATCCGAAATGTACAAAGGATACTCTGACATTTTACTATGAAATTCAATTAACTTACTTAACTAATAACTAAGGATTACTCTTAATTTTTCAAGTTTTCATTGATGATTTAGCTATCATTTAAATTAAAATGCCAGTTTTGTAAACTGGCATTTTTAGTAGGCGTCAGGCACCAAATGTTTTGATTCTGTTTTTTACCGACTGATTTCCACGATTTTTACTAGTAGTTGCTGGAATTTCCTGCAAGTTTTTATTGGTTAGACCAGATGGACTCGTTGCGTCTATTTTATCTGAAACTGCAAGATTAGCTTTTTTTTCCATCAGCGGCACTGATGAATGCTCTCCTCCCGTAGGTTCTAATAAATGTTTATCTGTTTTAGTTGTCAACGATTCTGAAAGAGTATCAGTTGTAATTTCAGATTTTGAGATTGGAACAGAATGAGTCGCTAATTCAACTTTGAGTGTTTGGATCAACTTCTCTACAGAACTATCAAAACGGGCTCCAATTTCTTTAACCAGATGGTCTGAATTTTGTGAAGCATGCGGATCATACGCATTACCCGGCCCGCTTAGCCCAGTGATGAAATCTCTTAATTGACTTAAGGTCAGTTGGTCTGCATGGGCATTAATCATGTGCATTAATCTTGGGTTAAGCGAGTTAATAATCAATCCCGCGATTAATGCATCTCGTATTAATTGGGTTTTCTCCCCACGGTGAGCCCCGTTAAGGGCCACCATTGTGTCATGCGCAAATTTACTTTGCTTCTCTGTAATCCAAAATGCATGAACCTGGGTTCTGAGGCCACCAGTTTCGCTGTTGGTGTCTTTTGACATGAATTATCCGCTACTAGTTAAAAAGCACTGATTCAGCGATTGAAGTAGCAAGTGCAAGCTGTGGATTATTAACCACCACTACCTTCGCATTTGGATAGTTCTCTTCAATTGCATCAGCAATCAAGAATGAACCGCCCCCCACAATAAAGATGTAATGTGGACGTTCTTCAATCTGCTTTACTGCTTTAACGACCATATCCTGCAATTTCTTAACCGCAGCATTCACAGCTTCGAATGTTTCAGTCCGCAGACTATCCGTAATTTTTAATGCATTAGCATCACTACGATTTCCGATTAGATGATCAATATATGCATCACTATCGTTGACGTTAACGGACTGGAGGTAACGTCTAATTTCATCATAAACGACAGAACAACCAATTCGGTCAAAACCCTTAACTTTTGAGATTTGTTCCAGCTGACCACTGATACTTGCGGCATCTAGTGTCGTACCACCAAGATCCAATACCAGGCTAACTTCGTATGATTCAATAGTAGATAGTTCCGAAGCCTGGGAAACCGCAGGTAATGATTCAGGGAATACGGAAATTCCTGCAACATTAAAAGATACTGTTTGACCATTTACATGGCGACCTACAGGTTTCAATAAGTTGTCTTTTTTACGCTGGATATTTTCAGTATTTAGCTCACCCATTGAATTATAGAACTGGCTTAACGGCAGTGTTACATGAAGGTGTACAGCTTGAGGTTCAATACCTGATGAGTGAAGCGCGTGATGGACATTCAGTCGGCTGATTTCATCATACTGATGTGCCACATCTGTTGTTTCCAAGGCTTCAGTCGCTTCTTTGTGATGAGAATAACGTTCATATTCGTCAACAAAGTAGTTGTATGGATTGGTGCCTGTATGGGCTACTCGGAAGTTTGGAACGAATGAATTAGCCGAAAGATGAGTCTTCAGCTCGCCACGCTCATCCAAGAAAACTACTTTTGCGGCTTTGCTACCATCATCAATAACAATTTTCAGCACGTTACTCCCATCCACACCAGTTTGGACTTCTTCCAGCTGTTTGTTTTGTACTTCTGACATATCTCTCATCCTCGGAATTGGTTATTAAGATCACCGCTATATTGAGATTGATGATAGGTTACCTGTTAGTAATACACAACAGATTTAACAACTAAATATTGTTTAAATACATGAAATTACAGAACCCGTCCTAAGTTATAACCCACAAAACTATAAACCCCGTACCCGTAAACTAACACAACCAATTCACACAGCACATTTGGTTCCTTAAACTAACATATGGTTCTGCAAGTCTCTGCCATTTGGTTCGCTCAACTAACACCATGTAATAAGCACTCCCAACTTTAGCAAAGTAGTGTTCAGAATTTCACGATGCTTAACATGCCGAATTTCGCTCCTAACCAACCGAATAACATGAATCCGTAAGTTATTATTGGACCTCAACTACTAGGGGTTTACATGGCTGCAAATGATGCTCAGATATTAGATCTGACCAACTACAGTGGACGTATTTTTTTTATTTCTGATGTATGCGGGAATTATTCGTTCCTGTGTCATCTCATTCACTCGGTCACTGATTTTGATGATGATGTTGTAATCATCGGTGCAGGCAACTTGTTTGATAATGGCCCTGAGGGATATCAGCTGTTAAGAGCAATTAATACAAAGAGGTTCGAAGGCAGGAAGGTTTCATTTTATTCAGTCACCGGATTCGGGGAATACAATTTAAAAAAATTACTTCCCCTCGATCCTGAATACCGCCAGTTCTATCCCGGGACTTCAGAATTAGAAAAATGGAGTGCCAATGGCGGCTCCTGGCACAAAGATATCAACCGTTATCATCTTGAAGATCAAATACGAGCATTAATGACGGAGCAGCTCCCTCTGATTTACTCAGTCGAGCTTCAGGGCGGAATTCGTATTGGGATCTGCTCTTCCGATTACGCACCTATCAGAGATAGTTTCCCGGACACTTTAAAGGCCCTGCATGGATTCAAGTCTTCAACAGTGAGTAGTTATATCGGGCAGATTATGTTTGGCAAGGAGCATGCATTAACCCCTACTCATATCAAAGGCGTCAATTTTCTAGTACTTGGGAGGAATTCTGTTAGTAGCATCCGAGCGGCACATGGTCTCCCGCTTAATGGCATGCCGGTTCTACTCGGCAACACTATCCACATTGGACCAGATCGAGAGTTATCCAAAGTGGTTAGACGTAGATGTCCTATCTCTATGCTCGAATTTATCAATGGCTCTAACCCAAGTTTCTTAGTCCATCAGGTCTGTTTAAATAAATCTGATGTATTGAGCATTCAATCAAACCATTTAGATATTCATTCACACGACAATTTTATTGGAGGAACCGAACCATGAGTACAAACAAAAAATTAGTAGCAGTCTTCCTCAGCTCAATGCTTTTATCGGTTTGTTCTTCGGCCAGGTCAGATTCTGATATCCCAGCACCAGAAAATGAATCCGTCCAAAACATAAAGATTAGCTATTCCGGTAGTGAACTGCTGGTAAACGGAATGAAGCGTCCCATATTGATTACTAGTGCGTCTAAGCGCAATTATTTTGAAATTACAAACCAATCTCAAACTAAATCGGCATATCTCGTCATACCTTACATCGAGTACAAGGTTCTTGCCAAAAACAAGATTTCTCTGGGTCACCCGTTAACCGTAAGTGCAGATGAGGCTGGTAAAGAAGTCATATGGTTAGAACCTAATACTTCACTCACTCTCAGCTTGATCAATGATTACGTTGAAACACCTATCCAGGCCATTGTTTCAATCAATGGTAAATCTAAAAGTGTCGTTTCCCTTTTTGGTCCGGATAAATCTGACAAATTCTCACTGGTATCTGTTAGTGATGAAAAGAATGAATTGACCGATTCTCAGTTAGGCATTGAGTCGCTCAAAATCCCTGTCGTTACTGATGATTCAAAATTAATTACAGTTACGGAAAAAAATCGTCAGCTCAGCAGTAACCAGGCCTACACAATCGCTACGAAACCCAAAACTCACAATGTGGAGTTTTCGGAGTTCGTATTCATTCCAAAGAGAAACAGGTTTATTGGCGGGACTGGTTATTGGACGAAGAACGCAACAGTTGCGAAAGGAGAAGCCCTTAAGTTTGTGACTATGCAGAAAACAAAATTAAGGACAAGCAAATGAAATGGCTGTTATCCCTTCCACTTCTCACTTTACTTAGCGGATGTGCTTCCATTGATTCAAAGATTTCCTCAGTACCTGGCGTTGGGTTTGATGTCGTGTTGTTAAGTCGTACTCAGGCCAATCCTACTGACAAAGTTACTTTTTCAATAGAAAGCTCAGGCACAGACCTTTGGCTAATTGTTCAAAATGGAACAAAAGAATTCATACAATTTAAAAATTTAAATCTGGCCGGAAGCCGATGTTCTTATGTCTCACGAGGAAAGACTGCGGTCGCACCTGAAAATGTTTCTACTTTCAAAATGCCGACTCTTGGATTACTTGGCCTGTGTTTTTCAAACGAAGACCAAATGAAGCTTATTACAATGCCTTTCGAATCTGTCTCCTCCAAACAGACCAGTACAGAGTACCTGCCGACTTACTTTAGCGTCGACTATTATTCACCGGCAAAAAATACGAAAGGCCAGGGCCACATTAGTTATCAACTGTTTCTGAATTTCAAAAGGACGGAACTGCAATGAAAAATATCTTCTTAGTAATGATTTTCTTCTGCGGATGGGCGCAAGCATATCAATATAAGATTTTAACTGTACCTGAAGGTGCAACTGTAAAGAACATCATGACGAATGAATTGATTGGCACGACTCCTGTTTCGGTAGAGGTTAACAATACAGAAGCAGGCTCAACATTCGGCCTCTCTTACTATCGGCATGAAAATGTTGCCATTAAGATATTCACTGTTATGCCGTCAGCCGAAAACGGCTATGCGATTAGTGGACCTGATGTAGCGACAATGTCTTTACCTGGTAAGGCACCACTCAACGTTAAGAACGATTCCAACTCTTCTTCAGTCTTTATTGACATGAGACCATTTATGTCGGAACCAGCAAAGGTTTCTCACTGAAGACTACGCTAACCCCTTCCCTCCCTTTTGTTCTAAACCGGGCAGGGAAGGGATGCCTGATTCTTCATACGACTTCTTATATATCTGAGGTATTAACCTGATGAGCAATCTCGTTTAACCCCCTTAATCGCCAGCACCTGAATATACGCTTCGTCGTTTAACCCCCTTAATCGCCAGCACCTGGGTATAAGCTTTGCCGTTTAACCCCCTTAATCGCCAGCACCAGGGTATAGGCTTTGCCGTTTAACCCCCTTAATCGTCAGCACCAGGGTATAGGCTTTGACGTTTAACCCCCTTAATCGCCAGAACCTGAGTATAGATTTCGCCGTTTAACACCCTTAATCGCCAGCACCAGGGTATAGGCTTTGCCGTTTAACCCCCTTAATCGCCAGCACCTGTGTATAGGCTTAGCCGTTTAACCCCCTTAATCGTCAGCACCAGGGTATAGGCTTTGCCGTTTAACCCCCTTAATCGCCACCACCAGGTTTCCTAAATAGCCAACGACGCCATGTTAACGACCTTTGACTACTCACCAATTGGTCGACAGATATGAAAATTATCGAAACTTTTGTCTGAAACTCTAATGATAATGACGAAAACGTCTCAAAAAATGAACTGGGATTGGCAATAATTGACACTTACAGATAGAATTGAACGTATAAACCGTGAATTGAGCGCATCATTGGTAGTTTGCACACTTATACGCTCAATTGATATTTCAATGATTAACAGAGTGGTTATAGAATGAATTTATTAGAAAAAATAGCTCTAGTCGGTCAACGCATGAAGAGCGAGCAGATCTCGCTTAAAGAGTCGCTGGCATTGTCTTCAAGAATTTCTGTTTCTGATGACAGTATTGATGGTGTAGACCGTCTTATTTATAACCACTGCCTCAACAAAAAAAGCCTTGCTGACTTTTTTAGAAAATCGCGTAATACGTTTGGCAAAATGATTGCTGATATGGAAGAGGCCAAGGTTATCGGTGCGCCTATTTTCCAAAACAAAAACCATCTATATACACGCTTTGATGTCCAAAACATTATGGACCACCTCGGTTATCCGGCTTACCGAGACAGCTATCATAGTCGCGTTATCATCACGCAGAACTATAAAGGTGGCACGGGAAAAAGCACGACATCAATCTCTATTGCTACAGCGGCTGCGTTAGACCTAAACCTTAATGCAAAGGTATTAGTTATAGAGTGGGACCCACAGGGTTCGATAGGTAGCAGTATGATCCGCAGTGTCCAAGAGGATGATGTATTCCTCACAGCTGTGGATGCCATTTTGGGGATCTATGAAGATAACTCCGATTACAAAAAGTATCTGGACCTCGGTTTCACCGAGGCAGAAATTATCAATAACATGCCTTTTTCTACCCACCTTCCGAATCTGGATGTCATAACAGCATTTCCTACTGACGCTCGATTTAAGGATAGATACTGGCAAATGGCTAAAGAAGACCGAACGGAACTTCTGCTTCGCTTCCGTAATGTAATTCTGCCTGTTCTGAAGACGAAATATGACCTCATCATTATCGACACGCCACCAGAAGATTCCCCACTAATCTGGGCAGCAGATGAGGGTGCTGACGGCATTCTCGTTGCTGTTTCCCCTCGTGAATATGATTATGCGTCGACAACCGACTTTATGATTACCCTGAGCGAACGTTTCAAGCAATCCCCAAACAAAGGAGAGAACATTAAATGGTTCAAAGTGCTGGCCGTTAACGTTGATGACAAAAGTCCATACGAACGGATAGTTCTGGATAAACTTGTTCGGACCGTACAAGATTTGTTCTTAACGACAAATATTAAAAATTCCGAAGCATTCAAAGCTGCTGCCTCAAAAGGGCGTACTGTTTTAGATATCAAGAAGTCTGAAGAGCTTTGCGCACCTAAACAACTGGATATCGCAGAGCAATCTGTTATGGCTGTCTATCAGCAATTTATTAACGAAATTAAAAGCTTTTCAGTTAAGGAAGGAGTTGAGAAATGAGTGACGGACAAGAAATTGGTAATGATAAGTCTCTCTATCTGAGCAGCCCGAAACGGACTGGTGTTGTACACCAGTCCGGTTTAGCAAATCTGAAGACTGCCACTCGAGTGAAGAAACTTTTCACCCTGCATAACAATCGGAAAGTGGAAGCGGAACATATCACTATCCCGGCAGCAGATGTTCAGACTCAAACCGCTGTTCACCCAATGAACCCTCGTAACCAGGAAGCACTGAGCGTTAATGCTGTTAGAGATATCCTCCTTCAAATTGAAGCTCGTGGGATTGATACAGAGGGTGTGGCAGTTAAGCGAGCTGGTAAATATTTGTTGATTGAGGGTAGCCGCAGGCGCTTTTGCTGTATCAAGGCCAGTAAGGATTTGCCACTTTGGGTCTTGCCGGATGAACTAACGCCCGAAGATATCCAATCGATCATTTCTGCTGCCCAAACCTCACGGCGCTTCTCGTATCGCGAGATTGGTTTCCAGTACATTCAAAAGATGAAAGAGATGAGTTTCACTAAAAATGAAGAACTGGCTATTTACCTCGGGACAAGCCATGTCTCTGTGTCTAAGCGAATTCAGGCAGCACAGATTTCTGAGTCATTGATAACGCTGTTCCCTGACTATGAGGCCATCCCTAATGCGTTTTATAACCAGCTTGCCCGCTTCCAGAAATATGTGGAGAGAAACTTATTTTCTCTGGATGATGTCGTTGAGCAGGTAAAATCTGAGACTAATGATTTACCAACTGATGATATTGCAGATACGCAGAAAAAGGTTCTCAAATCAATTATCAAGGCAGTGGAGCAGCTCGATGAAAATCGTCCCAAGAAAGGCTGGGAGACTCGCGAACTGGTGACATTCGATAATAAAGACAAGTATGCTCGAATCAGTAAAAGTGCATCTGGCCGAAAAGTAAAATTCGAATTTAACCGAATGAGTAATGACCTGATAAAAGAGATTGAAGCATTCATCGCTGATAAGTTAAAAAATGACTAATATTTAACTTCCTAAGACAAAAGCTGCACTTTAGCATGGTGCAGTTTTTCTACTCTTTACTTCCCCCTGACCCCCAAATCAATTATTAACGCATTCGTTTGCTACCTATCATTTAATTGCCATTGGTACACAAAACTAACTTATGTTAGTTCATTGAACCACCATCTCCACACATATTGAATAATTCAACCATGTGGAACGGTAAGCTAACAAGGCAAGGTTGATATAAGTAACAAGTGATTTTAAAGTTATATGTCGATGTTATTTAAACGCTACAAATAAACTTTCACACATTAAGCAATTGAATTTAATCAATATTATTTCGTCGCAACCACAAACCTACATATGGTTCTTAAAAATAACATGTACCATATAACCTACATTTTCAGACTGCACCGCAAGGTCGGCTCTGAGAACGCTCGTGGTTGAAAATGTCTCTGAGGAAATAATGAGGAACGATCAACAAACGGTGTACCGCAGTAAATAGCGAATTGCCTCTCCGAAAGGGTGGCAGTCAAATCTTATGTAATGACAAAAGTTACTTTTTAGCAAAAAGGCCCACGAAGGGCCTTTATTATTTAGGCTAATGGTCAGGCCACTTTTGCTCTTTCCCTTTGCTCTTGTTCGTAGAGAATTTCAATCGCCTCCCCGTAGCTACAATCTCGCTGAGCCTGTATATCCCAAAGACGGGTCCTGTCTTTGGAGTCCGTTGTAAAGCAGAGCTCCATTTTACGGTCTACGTACAGCCTGCAAATCTCCTGGAACCCTTCGAATCGTATGAGCATTTCAGAGAAAACCCCCTTAACAGTACGAATGTTCTTCATGCGCTCATATTCGCCGTCAGAAGTAGAGAAATATTGATTCTTTTTCATAGATTCAATTGATTCTTTCTCCTGCTTCATGATGATTTTCCAGGGGCTGTTAGCCGTAATTGCACGGCCAACGGAGGAGGTAAAATAATCCTCAAATGACTGGGTTACACAAATTCCAGCACAGTTCGTTTTCCTGAATCGCCGCCATGCAGCTTCCAGGAATGAAGTAAAGAACTGGTTATTCGCCTGATTACCACCGTTGGCATTGTCCGGACGAATGTACTCCCATGCTTCATCAAGTATGAAAAGTCTTCTGCGACCATCACGCTTGATAAACATGGCATGCTGTGCGGCCTGGATGATCGACATTAAAACTACGGTTTGCAGATGCGGTGTTCCTTTCAGCTCTTCCAGTTCTAACACAATAAAGCGGCTATCAAAGTTGATTGGTGGAAGCGTTTCGGAAAAACGGTATCCGTAAATTCCACCTTCGCACCATGCTCCCAACTGGACACCGATGTCCTTCATCCTGTCATCGGGAAATTCACGGCATCGACGTGCAAAACCGGTAATAGATCCAGTCCGCCCAGCTTTCCGTGATTCTCTGTACTCCTCAGCGATCAACTGAAGCATTACAGATTGCTGGAAATCATCAATTTTTCCAGATTCTGATGCCATGATTTTTAATTGGTTTAGGACCATTATGGTTTGAGCAACTTTATCCTTTTCATCTTCGTTTTCTGACTCCGAAGTTGAGTCACTTTCGAAAGTTGGGGCCTCTACTAAAGCTCTTTCATCAGCTGCAACGTCTGTCAAAAACGCAAACGGGTTGAGGGTAAAAGTAGGGGTGCGCCCAAAGTCGATAAATTGAGAGCTGGAGTATTGCTCGGAGATCCCCTGATATGAACGACCTACATCCACAACGAATATTTGCGCTCCATCGGGGTCAAAACTGGTGTACCTGTTTTCAGCCAACAACTGTTTAGCATCCCGGTAATGATGCATCTCATTAGCTCTGGGACCAGCACCCAGGTAATTGTTGATCAGATAGTTTATGAAGAAAGACTTCCCGGCCCCGGAAGTTGCACCAACAACCGTATTATAACTGGCTGAAGTTTTAAAAATATCAAGTCCCAGCTGCTGACCTTCACGCGTCACCATGTTTATAACAGGTTGATTGGTATTGCCTTTCCATGGTCCAAAGATTGGGCATAAGTGTGCTGCCCCGGTATTAGTCATTACTTCGTGCCGGTCAAGATCATGAACCGTTTTGGCATCATTACACATAGGTAAAGTGGACATTAAAGATGGGAAGACAATATAGGAGTCATCCGTAACATTGACGCGGCTTTCCAGATAAAACGATTTCATCTGATCAGCACCACTTTGAACGTCTTCGGCCGTATTACCCATGACAGTGAAGGTCAGGTATCCCTCCATTAATCTCGCCCCATCCTCCAGCTCACGGGTGACAGCCATATAGTCATTGTCCATATCTCTTAGTCGAGGACAGAAGGTTAAGACAATAGGTATACCGGCTTGTTTGTTCGTGACAGCTTTATATCGGACGTTTTCTTTAGCAAGCTTGAGAGGGTCTGAATAGACGGTTGTGAGTGTTATCATGAATGGATTGAACACCGTTTTTCGACCATGCATCCAATTCACTACTAATTCATACATGCTTCCAAAACTTACATATTCAGGGAAACGTCTAACAGATAGCTGTTTGAAATATCTGGCTTCAGTCTTATCGCGGTTTCCGGTCGTCGTTGAAAAGTAGTTTTGTCCTACCTCGTATTTCCGACCCGGTACGTCCACCTGTTCGTTCAGCCTTTTGAGTGTATTGACTCTCATATTGCCTTCTGACCAGCGAGCATGTTCTCCAGGGTTCAACACTTTATCCAGGCAGTAAAGCCAGTCTTCGGCCTGAGCTGCAAATGGGGTCAGCCCCATAGTTACTAATTTACTTTTCAATTCTGAATACAACACGTCAATATTGCGTTCTTCAGTATCGGTAGGGAAAGCTCCAGCTAAAGGAATGGTAAATGAAATCCAAACCTGAAAATCACGCAGCTTCAATTGGTCATAGTCTGGCTTAAGCGGCTCTCTGGTACTGCGGTCAAAATATTCGAGTTGATATGCGTTAAGGAGGTCAGACTTTTCCTTGTCCTCCTCAGGCATACGGCCGCCACGCACGGACGCCCATGCACTCAGTTGCATTATTAAATCGGGTAGGCCGGACAAGGTCACCTGGCAGACGGTATCTGTAGGAAAATCCATCTTATACATCTCGGCCAGAATATCTTTTTGATTCTCATACAGGCCAGGGGAGGGATTACAGATGAACATAAAACCAAGCTTGTTGCCATCTATCAGGAAATAGTTACTGCCCGGTAACTGGTCGAAAACCGGAATATAGTTACCCAGCTTATGACGAACAAGCTCTTCATTAAATTGTTTTATCGGTTGCATTTATGTCCCCTGTTACAGCTCACGAACGACACCATTGGCCGTTACTGCTTTGGTTGCTTTTTGCTGCAACTGCATATTTTCACGAGCAGAATCCTGAACTTCTAGCGGCACAATTCTTGCTGGATTTGTCGTGGCATTATTACCGGCGATCCAGGTTTGAGGGCGAACGTTGACGTATACATAGCCAGGAAGATTAAGGGCATTGTTATCGTCAGTGTACGGGGCAAATGTTATGCGCATGACTTTGCCCTGCTGAAGCACGGCAAGAGGCTCAGGGGCTACTACAGGTTGTTTGTAGCCCTGAGATCGATATTGCTGAACCTGATTCTGCGACAATGTAGGGTTAACCGGCTGGCCGTTGTAGACGGAATATAGATCCTTTGCTGGTTTTATATCGGAATTGGGATTGTAATACCGTGGGGCAGGTGTTGCCTGAACCGGGGTATTGATAAATGGATTTCCACTGGCTCGAGTCACAGAACCCTGGCTGACAGGCGTTCCACCAATTGGACGCGGTGAAATTGTATTCGATGACAACGCGACAGGCGTGATGGTAGTTGCTACAGGCTTATTAATCAGCGTCGGTGACTTAGGATACTGAACTTCGCCCGGAGGTGTCACCTGTGCCGGGTAGCGACTGTCAGCGACAGTCGATTCCCCCTTTCCCTCGGTTTGCTCTCCATTGGTATCAAATAAATCATCACGGTTATTGGTTAATTCCATTACTTCCCGAGGACCTTTACAGATAACCCCATTTTCAACACCGGGACATTCTGATTCAGAACTACCTATGCAACCAGTGAGATAGGTAGTTGACAAAACGATAAGGGCACTAAGTACTGTTCTTTTGGTATTCATTTTGTTACCTATTCAGTGGCAAATGGGTTTTTGAGTAACGGAGTAACACTTTGCTTAAGCCAGTAATCAAAATCCTTTGGAATTCCATTACCGGCAAGACCATCTTCACGCACAACTGATGGCACTCCCTGGAGGTTATATACTCCGGCCAACGCCATGGACGTTACCAATGGCTCGACAGAACATGATTCAGATTCTTTGACAGGTAGCCACCGCTTTTCGGTATCGGCTTTATTTCCGGTTAACCACTGGATAATATCGAAATCAGTAATTTTTCCCTTTTCGCGACTACACCAAAGTCTTTGTAGTTGTTTTTTTGGTTCGCCCGGGGAGGGGATTAGAACAATATCCACACGATATTTTTCACGGTCTGCAACAAATTTCTTTATAAGATCTTCACAACCATCGCAATCGAGTGTGATGAAAATTGCAGCCTGACGCTTAAGTTTTGGGTTACCGAGAGGAATTGACGCCACTTTATTTAATGGAAACGGAGAATCACTTAAACTAATAAAATATGATTTTCTTATTTCGTCTACTTTAAAAAGTTGAGTTCGTTTAACGACATCAACAAGACTTCCACCGGATAGTGTATATCGACCATTAGTGGTAACGGCCATAAGCTTTGAGTTTGCATCTTCAAAAAGATACAACCCCCCGGTTGGGAGATAAATTGCATCTTTTGGCTTATACGCCTGCATTTTTGACATTAAGCTCTGAAGGTCAGGGCTAATTCCGCCTTCCTTTGCTTTGGACATCAACGCACTCGCATCCGAATCAGTAAATACAGTAGATTCAGCATTTACAACCACAGAGCTCATTACGCTTAACACTGCTAGTAATGGAATAATTACTTTTCTCACTGAGTGGTAACCTCATTAAAGTTTTCATTGCTACCCAGCGATTTTAACTCATCCATCAATGCGTCCCCGTCGATATAGGTGACAATTTTCACACTTGAAGGAATTGAAAAAGTCAGTGCCGAATCAATGACCAAAAATCCATTCAAACGGTATAACGCCATCAATTTTCGGGTGTATATGCGGAATTCTGGTTCTAACTTTGCGATTTCTCTTTCATCACTATTTTTTAAATTATTCTGCCGTAAAAAATCATCTCTGATTTCTGAAACGTTCATCACAGCAATACGGGGGGTATCCGTACCAAATGTTGGCATTTTAAAAGTAGAAATATATTTATATCCGTAGATACCGACAATGGTTAAAAGGAGCGCACCGGCAGCAATCTTTAGCACTTTTTCCAGTTCAAATTCTAAAGTTACTTTTTTTACCGCCTTGCGGCCCCCACCAACAGGGGCCTCAACTTCTGGTAAAGTAATTTCTTTTTTATCGTCTTTGTCTGTCACGGGAGTCTTCCTTATCGTGCAACCAGATTTGTTGGAATTGTTGCTCCTGACTGGACAACAAAGGTGATAGGGCGGCCAGGGCTAATTTCAACTACAGGCCACTGTTGCTCTGCAATACTGGTGTAGTAATCAACTAATCTGTTCAAACCTCCACTCGCAGCTCCGCTTCCGGCCAAGGCCCCAAGCGCACCGAAATTCGGCGTTTGATACTGTGCTTGAGAATTAGGGTCGATGTTGAGCGAAGATACCTTGCTAGGGCTTAAACTTCCGGCCAAGGCTGACAATCCCCCTGCAAATGCAGAACCGGCTATTGCATTACCATTTCGGCTAATCAGATTGCCACGAATGCCATTTTTACCGTCGTTTTCGGAAACAGCGTAAGCTTCCAGCTTGACGTCAAACGCCTTACCTTTTGAGTTAACACAAGAGATTGATGTGGCCCGTATGTAGGCTCGTTGAGATGCCAGATCACCAACTGCGGAGCCCAAGAGGTTGCAATCTCGAAGGTCCATAGTGAAATTATTAGGCATCAACACATCTTTCTTGATTCGCATCGTGACTGGCATGGGCTCGGCCTTCGATGACATACTCGTAGGCGCTTCTAAGCCTGTGATGAGTACTCCGGTAATAATTGATGTCGCAGGTAAATACATTTCATCTTTTCTGGCTGCGTGACGAGCTTTGCTATCAACTGGTGTTGTCCCATCAGTTTTAACTGTCCTCATACCTGCCTTTTCAGCACCCGGGAAAACTTCTTTACCTTCTTTAATCTTTTGTTCTGAAATAGGCGTAACCTGAATCACTCCTCCAGAGGCATTTGTTTTAATGGATGATTGAGTAATTGTGCGCATAGGACTCATACGCTGTGGTGTAATTACACCACCTGCATCATAGCCATTATTAACAGCAGCATTGGTATTGAGTTGGTACGGCGTTGCAGCCGGAGTTGCCCCACTGTTACTTTGTGGAGGATTGCGGCTATCGAGGCTTCGATTTGGATTATTTCGGTTAGCCTGCATATCTATAAGCTGCTGCTTAAGCTGACCCAACTGTGAGTTCAGTTCGGCAACCTGAGTCCTTGTTTCCGACTGTATTTTTTCGGCCTTATCACGCTCAGCTTTAGCTTCATTCTGATCTTTTCGGTTCTGTTTAATCATCTCGTCATAAGTCAGCTGGCTTTGTTTAGAATCCAGCTTATTCATTTGAGACTCATCGAGTAATAGCCCCGTTTGCATATCTTTCTTTTGGGTATTGACTCGTTTCTTTTCAGCAGGGCTGAAAAGTGATTGGCTGATGAAAAATATCAAAACGGCAATAATGACAATCAGCGTACCATACCGAAAGGATTTATTCGTTTCCCATTGTTTTTTAATGTCCATTCTCTGCTCCGTTTTGAGGTGCCAGATATCGCTTAATTTTGATTTGCCGCTCACTATCTTTTAGTTGCGGTACAATGTAAGGCTGTCCTGCTTTCACCCAGGATTCATCATTAGAACTGTGTATAACCTGATCAATATCTTGCACATGCAACTGTTCTGAAGTTACTTTTTTTGAATTCGTTTTTTTCTCGGTTTGATCTAATGACGATTCGGCTTTGCTACTTACAAATTTGGATTCTAAAGAATCATCAGCAAATTTGATTACCGTCTTATTCTCCTCAGGTAGAGAAATCGAAATCACCGGCTCACTTGGAAGTATTTGTATCTCACTCCGCTCTATATAATTACTTATGTAATAACAGCGTGTAATTAAGAAAACACTAAAACCCACCAAGGAACATTTTATAAACTTTCCAAAAGTAACTTTTATATTCATTTGCTATTGATCAGACTTGGTCTCGTTGTTACACGGGCCTTACGCTCCTGGAAGAGCTTATCCCTGACGATATACAGTTCGGTTTCTTCACCCGGTTGTAGGAATGCTTTATCAAAAAGAGCACTAGCAATGACGCCTTCAGTCAGGCATTGCTGATCAGCTACAACCTGCCCATAAGGTTTATCATTCTTTACCAGCACGATATCAATCAACTCTCGGGACCCTACAAGACGTTGACCGAGTTTTGCATACATGTTGAATTTACAGGGTGCTTGTTCGCTTGCTGGAATGCGTGACAAACGCTCTGTCTGAAGACTGAAACCTGACGGAACTTCACCTAGAGCTACAGGCGTGAGCAAATCCATAATACGTTGTTTGTGATCATCCTGGCGCGGGTCAGAAGGGCTCATTTCTTCTTGTTGGGAACGCTCGAGCATTTCTTGATACTGCTGCGCATCAATAGATTTCTCTCTCTTCGCCTGCATTTGAGGACTCAGCGAAGTGTTTACTGAAATCATTGCCCCTGGCACATCCAGTGGGATTAGTGTCAGGTTATAAGTACTTTCTGGAACATTGTCTTCTGACAGCATAATTCCGATTGGCTTGGCAATATTGGTGGTGATGTATACATCTCCACCATCAACAAAAATACTGGCATCCTGCTCAGGCGTTGAAGTACTGACAGAAGCGTTCTTGAACGTAGTCGAAATTCTGTTTTGTAAGCCTTTGGATACCGGTAAAACTATATTTCCGCCTGGGGGAACGTTAACCTTTTGGACTTCCTGATAGCGGCTCTTAGCCTCTGTAAACAGGACATCAGTTTTAGACGGCGCTGCGGTTTGAGCTTTCTGAGGCGCTCCAGCTGCTCCATCAGTACGTCCACGGCCATATTCGTCAAAATTACCTGAGGCT
Source organism: Buttiauxella agrestis (assembly GCF_900446255.1). Classification (NCBI taxonomy): domain Bacteria; kingdom Pseudomonadati; phylum Pseudomonadota; class Gammaproteobacteria; order Enterobacterales; family Enterobacteriaceae; genus Buttiauxella; species Buttiauxella agrestis. The sequence goes on from NZ_UIGI01000002.1 coordinate 136,799, forward strand.
ATTTGTGCGTCATATCCCGGCAATGTAGGGTTCTTGTTCAGTGCGTCAGTGATTGCATTAACAGCAGGTGAAGATGAACTGGCACCAGACAGAGGGACTTGTGGAAGTGCTGTCGTTGGTTTGTTTGTAGTCGGTGATTCAGATGCCATTGCCGATTGTGCAACCTTTTGAACACTATCTGCTCCCACAGGTATTGCCACGGGGTTATTGACGGCAGCTGGCAATTGATAATCTTCAGCATAAACGCTGTGGACTATTCCCAGACTCAATAGCATTGCCATCGATTTAACTTTGAAATCCCTCAAGTTTTTCATTCTATTCCCCGGATGTGGTTGGCGGATTGTCCAGTTTTTCAAGTTGCTCTTTACCATTTATCGTTATTTTTTTGATATTTGGTGTACCGGCATACTGGTTTGCATAGGCAATTCGTGGCATACCCTGGCGTAAGCCTATAACCCACTCATAAGTCCATTTCGACGTCTCTTGCTTGTCAGAAACATTCGTTAACTTCGTAGTTTTAGTTCCCCAGACATAGACCATGTCATTTTTTTCGTCGAAATAAATATCAATCGGAGTAAAGGTCTGATCGACCCCCCTTGTTTGCATGATATTTATTTGGCTTTGTAATTCCGCAGCAATCCGACCTTGAAGCTCTGGAGAAAGTGATTTGATAATGTAATCCATGACGAATTGAATGTTTTTTGGGTTTATGTTCCCCAACATAGTGCTGTAAAAAAGGGCCCACTGAGTCTTGTAGGATTCAGAGGCTTTATTACCAATCACTCGAATTTCTTCGTTCATATTCGGAGGGATGACTACAGTTACTGGTTTATCCAGGAAAATTTCTTTCCCGACTAACCCAGCAATAATTACTAATGCCAGTATGTTGGCATTAATGATTTTTGTATTCCGGCTTATCAATTCACCATAAGCGATCCCAGCCGGTGAGCTTTTCGATGTCGGGCTCATGTGCGAGCGGGTATCCAAAAAGCGACCATTTCTCTTCTGAGTACTTTTCTGAAGGTTTTCAGTTTCGGGAGTATTATCGCTCGCCTCTTTTTTAAAGAGAATGGCTTTTATTTTTTCGTAAATATTCATATTCAACCTTATGGTGTATTCGTGATTTCAGGAATACAGGTCGCGAATAAATGGGTCACTAAAGTAGCGACTGCTAAATACCGTTTTTCCCGGCAGGAATCCCAGCCACCACGCTTTATGCCGCAGGTAACCACGAATCCCTAGTTCAGCAGCCTTTTTGTAGGCTACCCAGTAAATCGCTGCAATTACGGTTGCGATGGTAAAACAGTCAAAAATATTACCAAATGCACACAGTAAAAAACTAAGGCCCAATTGCTTGGCATCCCAGAACAAAATGAGCAAAGGCATGTTTATCCGATAGGGAAAACGGTAACTATGTTTTGGTACTGCATGCTCTGTCATGAATTACCTTAGGAGGGGGCTAGCCCCCTCGTTAGAATCGGGAGCTTTTAGAGCGGTACACCAGCATCCATAAATCCGCCGATGATTTTTTCACCGTTAGCAATGATCAGCATGATGAGGAACGAAACTGCGGCCAGACCTGGGTTTGGTTTCAGAACAGAAAAGTAACCGCATGAGAAGAGCATGCAAGCGGCGAGGATCTTACCTGGGGCTCCTGTCAAACCTTCGCTAAGGTATGACCAAATTTCACCAAGAGCACCATCATCAGAACCTGCATAGGCGAAACCACAAGTCAAAACAGTTAGAATGACTAACAGCGTGATGTTGAGTGCTTTGGTTTTATTTACGGTCTGCTTTTTATCAGTCGCAAAGTTTTTGTTTAACGTAAGTTCCATATCGACTCCGAAAGTTAGTGGGTTAACGAAAGCAGGGATATCGTACCTATCTTTTTTCTGGCTCAAGATCGGATAGACCCCGATTTTTTTCGCTTTAGTACGAGGGAAAGGATTGAGCTGAAAACTAACGATTTCGACGCATAATTTTTTAAAAAAGAACTTTAAAAAAACCTGATTAAATTTTGTTCCCTTTTAATAAGATCTCTCTTTTTAGATCTCAAAAGGATCTCTAAAAGATCTCAAACAGATCTCAACTGATCTCCATGCTGATTTGTTGTTTTAATTCATGGGATTAGGGTGTGTTTTGAACCGGGCGGACGGACACTTTGACCAAACTCACGGACACTGTGACCATGCAGACGGACGATTCGAAATGAGAACGGACACTTATACCAACGAAGCGGCTGGTTAAACCGGTATGACGGACACTTACTCCATAGTTATCCACAGGTTCTATATTTTTCAGTTACTTAGGTTGTTGATAAGGTGTTGGTATCCTTTTTCTTAGCTTTATGGAATTAACTCTCCTAAGAAACGACCATCCATTCTGTCTGATTGAGGCTAAATCTTTAGCTGCCAGAACGGACATAAAAACCATATAGACGGACATTTAAATGGTCGAACTGATCTACAGATGCATAAATGATTTGATTGTCTGGTCCTCTGGCCTATACATCTAACCAAACAGACGGACATTTAGGTTTGAAAGTACAGTTTTCACCAACTGGACGGACATTTATGAGAGGGGACGTAGTATCCCGCCGAGCTGACGGACATTTAACTGTTGTTAGTAGATTTCTAACCAAGATGACGGACACTTAAACCGAGCAGGCGGACAGTTAGCGTTGAAAAGTATTTATCTAGCCAAGTAGACGGACATTTATCATTCAACAGTATTTATCTAGCCGACTAGACGGACATTTATCATTGAACGGTATTCCCTAACCAGGTAGACGGACATTTATCTCTAAACGTACTTATCCAAACCAAGAGGACGGACACTTAAGTGATTGTCACCCTCGAAAACCTGGAAGTCGGACACTTTGGCTGCATGCTAATATCAGTTTCACATGGTAATGGTTACATGAACGGGCGAATTTGCGCTTAATGAAAGGGTCGGAAGTTACTTTTTCTGACTGGCTTACACTGTTAAATGCTTTTTAATGTGATCACGTTAACAAAGTTAATAACGTTATTCTTATGTGGAAAAAGTACTTTTTATCAATAAATAGCCTTCCTACTGGTACTTTTTAACTCATCCGCTTTGATTTCTGAAGTTGTTGTATTAACACTTTTCTAACTGCTGTCCGGACCACTCAACTAAAGTTAACCCCCCCTCAACCCGCTGCGCCTCTATTAAGTGTCCGTCTACTTGGCTAATGAGATAAGTGTCCGTCAGATTGGCAAGAAAGGGGTAGGTAGATAAATGTCCGTCGAACTGGCATTGTTGAAGGCTACTAAAAAGAGAGTAGGAAAGTGATGTGTGATGCCGAAGTGAACGAAATTTGGTTAGGTGTCCATCTACTGTTCATGATTTAGGCCACGGACTCTGATAGGGATGCAAAAGTTACTTTCCGAAAAAACATAATTGTTTGGATAGTGAATTTTCATCGCTCCAATATCGAAACATTTTAAGCAAAGTGTTTCATATTGTTTCAAAATGCTCGGGATGTTGATTCATCCCACTTGTTTTTGTGTACAATCAGGTACAACAAAACAAATGCAATACCAGCAGGTTTTAGATGGATATCTCAACAATAGTCGATTCATTCATAACAACTAGGTTTGGACATAAACAGGCTGATATCGACGAAGTCTTTTATGAGGCTTTGTTATCAAGCCTCGTGACCAAAGTACAAGCCAGGTTAAACAAAGAGATCTTTGCATCTTTCGCTAATGATCCTGAAATGCAAAAGGATTTAGTGGTCGCGATCCTGGAAAAGCTGCATAAAGGCAGTGAAGTAACAAAGCCTGTTGATGAACAAAGATCTGACGATGAAAAGGTCCCGGCCAATACAGCAAATCAAATCAATGATGGCCCAGTAGTAACCTCCGTTGCTTCGCCTTCGTCGTCTCCTGTCAAAGAGCCTGAATCAGTACCGGTATCCGCAGTTAAGGTAGAACCTGAAAATAATTCGAATGGTGTCATCACTGGTGTTCTGGAACCGGAAGACTTCAATGATGAACTGAGCGAGTTGATCCCTGATGACGGCATCATGGGAAAAAATAATAAATTTCCTAAAGAGGTGCAATCGCATCCCTTAGTCCTGCTAAGAATTCCATTATTTGTAGCTGGTCGGCACAATCACAAGTCAACTGACCTTACAGACCACGAGTCGGGTAAAGATATCATTAGCAGGTTTTCGGCCCAGGGATACGAAGGGTTCGACACAGTACATATAGAGGGTCCTACAATGAACTCTCTTCACTTTATTGTGTGGAATGCCATCGTCAGATGTTTTAGGGAAACAAGTAAAGCAGAGTTGGTCAAAGGTGAAGGAACGATTGTCATACCCTTTACCAAATTCATGGATTACTCCGGTGTTAGCGCTAAGAACAAGCGTATGAAGCAGCGGGAAAAAATCATTGAAGCGATGAGAGACATTAAAAAACAAGTCATCGTCATTCGGAACAAGAAATTACTTCAGGCTGAAAGATATGAACAGGACCCGGACGTTGAAGTTAGCGCTGAAGTAGAAGAAGAGGGGGGACTTAAGGAAGCTGTCTATGATTTGATAAGCAGCTACATTATTGATCAGGAGAAAGATACCGTACAGGTTTCTGTAAGCCGGACATTCTTTGTCATGTTTTCCACTTACCTTATTCCTATCGATCAGAATATTCTTCTGAAATATAAAAGTGAATTACTGCGAATTGTATTGTTATTTATTAATTCTCTTCCAGCAAGCGGAAATAGACATTTAACTCTCAAACGAATCATTGAACGTGCTAAACCGCAGAAAGAGACAATAAGAGCTCGTGACTACCATGAAGTGCTTGAGCTAATGTTAGAGCTGAAAAAAACAGAACGGGTATCTTTTGAGCTTATTGAAGCTGAAGACGTAGATAAAATTGTTTTCAAGAACTTTTCCCATACCTTACAACGAACACAGAATTCAGAAATTCAACAACCTTCCTTAGCTCGTCGCCCGAAAAGAACCAAATCTGAAACTGATTTACAGTTCCTCGTGCGTCTAAAGAAATGGTTAAATGGTATCTATCTAAAAATTCAAAAATACTCACAAGATTCAGGTGATCAGAAGTTAACCTTCATTCGCTTTAACCGCATCAAGAGTCTATGTGAAGATGCAGCTCTGACCGAAACTAAAGATGCTCGCGAATTTTTCCAAAAGATTTATGACCTTCGTAAATAGAATCTAATGAAACTACAGTAGGATTTTGTAGTTTCATTAATTTACTTTCTTTCCAGAATTGCTATTAGCATTTTCAACATTGTGTGTATGATCTCTTAAAAGGAGAACACTTATGCACAAAGAAATCATTTCTACAATTATTGAAATTCATCCCGATGAGCTTTTAATTGAGGCTGGGTTCAATCCTCGTGAGGCATTTATTGGCGACAAGTGTTATACACTGGAACCAGTAAAATCGACTATTGTTGCCATTAAACTTGCCTACAAAGAAGGGCGAAGCGTTGAGCTTATCAAGGTCGTTAAACACAACAATAAATATTTTGTCAGGCAAGGCCATTGCAGAACAATGGCGCTTAAGCAGGCCATGAAAGAGGGCGCTGACATTAAAAAATTCAAGGTGATGCTTATTACCGGATTATGTGATGGTGAAGAGTACCTTGAAAATATTGATGGTAATCAACGTAACGCCCTCAATCCTGTTAGCCAGGGCTTTGCACTGCAACGAGCTCTTACATTGGGTTATTCGGTCGAAGAGTTGGCCCAAAGATATCAGCGGTCAATCACCACCATCAGGAATACATTAAAGATTATGGAAATGCCTGAGCCGCTGCTCGTATTGCTTTCGTTTAATCGTATTAAGAAGACATTAGCAATTGAAATTATGCTGCGTTATGAAAACGATCACAATAAAGTCATGGAACACCTTCGTTCCGTATTTCCTGATATTGATAGCCTTGCCACGGCAGAAGTTTTAACTATCTCCGAAACAAAGCATTCAAATTCAGTAGTTTCAAGGCCAACAAAGTCAAATGAGAAAAGCATTACTACTCCAAATGATGATTTGGTTGCTGAAAATCAAGAGGCTGAGCCTGTAAAAGAGAAAGACGCAAAATTGACACGGAAATCACTCGGCATCCGAGTGCTGTCAAAAAAGAAAACAGAGCGTTTAAAAAGTAGCTTTTTAAAAATTACTAACGAAATTAAACAGGCCGAGCCTTGTGATGAAACAGTCGTCGAGTTACAAGTGGACAAAAAATTCGTCTCTCATTTCGAACATGTTTCCAAAGAGCATTGTTCAGAAAACGGTGATGGGCTTTGTCTTAAATTATCTGAGAATCAGCTCAGGCTTCTTGCTAATCTTTTAAGTAATGAACATGTAGCTTTATTCCTCACCAAAGAACAGGTTACAGAAGTCACTGAAATCCAGCAAATGCTTGCCAGCTAGTTTATTGGAGACACTATGAAACGTATTTTGTTTGGCACAACCCCGCTGACCTTGATTGACACAATTGGGCATCTTAATGATGCACAGAAGGTTCTTTTAGAAAGAAAAGCTCAAATTGATGATGGTGTCCGATTCGATCATGTCGATGGGGGGCATGATGCTTTTGTTGGAACTGTACTTAAGTCACTTGATGAAGTGAATGTTAAAATTAGCAAACTGGGGTAGTCGATGGCTGTATATCTTTTCACTAAGGATTATCACTTAATCCAGCCTGGAATCATCGTTAATTCCAGGCTGGATGGCTACTACTATGGTTTAATCTCACGTGAATGCGATAGCTGCAATGGCGCAGGCGCTGTAATGGAAGCGATCTGCTCACATTGCTCAGGTTCCGGAACGACTGGCCCTTTAGAAGAGCGCTTGTATGAATGGAATGAACTTGGCTTAGGGCACGATAAATCAGTATTTGATAGCAATCCGGATCAGGAATCCTGGAAAAAGCGACATTCAGATATCATTGATGCTCTCAGGAATGGTAAGCAAAACTCATTTTCTACGAGTCTGTTAAATCAGTTAGATTCTGGATTGTTTCTGTCAGAAAAGCAGTATGAGGTATTTTGCTCTCTGGCACCAAAGCCGCCTGCTAGTTCATCTAAAGAAGAGGTTGTTTTAGCTCTTACCCATAAATATATTAAGGGTGACAGGATTAAGATTACCATCGTATTTACTGATTGTGTATTTCGTGTTAATAAGACAACTAAAGCCACTTATTATATTTTCTCAGGAACAACAAGTGAGGGGCTTTTTGCTGCATACGGCCCTAATCAGCAGTCATTTTTGTTAGGTACTAAGTATGTCATTACCGGTCTGGTGAAATTCGTGGGTGAATTGAATAGTCAACCCTGTGCATATATTGCTATTGCATCTCAAACAACCTAGTTCAAGCAAAGGAGTGCTTTGGGCTCTGTCGAGCCGACCCACTCACGGCATTACATTGGCTTCGCCATCCCCTTCTTCCCTGGTATTTTGTTTTCCGGCATATCGATCCTCATCTGAAACATGGGTTAACTGAAATTTCTCAATAAAAAACAATGTTATTATTAAAAACACTGTTTTTATAAGATTCATTTCAGCACCTGATTCTGACTCAATAAATTTAAATCAATGCAAAGGGCGGGATAATGACCATCAGTACTTCTGACTTTAGTTTAGGGATCATTAGTTCAACATCACGGTTTGTTTCATCCAGTAAATTTAAAAGAAATGTCACAATCCCTGGTTCAGGGTTTAATCTGCGCTCGGGGGATGTGAAGGAATGCGAAAAGTTGCCCGGAAAGCTGACACTTTCTGGACCAGTTTGCCACCGCAAAAGTGGCTATGTTTTATTCTCATTACTAATCGCCATACACAATCAATGCAATCGGGCACCAGCTCCTTACGAACACACTGGCCCTGACGTTACCCTTAATGCTTCTTCATTACGGATTCGTTTAACTGTTAAAGATTGGGTGTGTATGGCTAGGAAAATTGCCCATGATATTTCACGTTCAGGCTTAATTAAGATTGGCAGTTATTGGACTATCAACAAGGCTGATATAGAAGAGTTATTGTCATGCCTAAGTGCTACAACCTGCACATATAAACCCTATTCTACCAAGAGTCATCAATTTCATTTTATTACGTCAATCGAAAGATGTGTGAGAACCGATACTTACTCATTAACTTTCCCCGCAACGATTCATTTACTGCTCGATATCTATGGTGGACTGGTTGAGCAGGAAGTCATCAGGTATCTGAATACCAAGCTCAAAGGCATGCCAGCTCTGTATGATTTTGTATCGACGTCCAACAAGACCAGTCACCTGATAACGGAAATCAGTTTAGCCACAGGGCTGACTAACAGGAGGATTGAAAAGTTACTTTCTCAACTCTCACATCAGGGTTTGGCTTCATATCTTATTGATGGGAGTGGGGAAGATAAACGGATAGAAGAATTGAGCCTGTATAGCTATTCGGAACCACGGCGTACTAACCTGGATGATTATTACATGGTGACAGATTCAGCTTGATTGATGCACGGTGTGCAGCAAATTCCCGGTCACATTGGGTATTGCAGGTAATGCAAATACCCGGGCGGGTTTGCCCTACTCGAGAACAGCCAGGATTTCAGAAACAGCCTGGCGACTTCCAGAACTGGCACCAACTGAACGGTACGCCGAAAGGCGATGGATCTTAAAGTTTCGTTCTTCGTATAAATTAACAGCAAATTCGGTATCGCTGTTTGATATCGCCACACGTGCGCCTCTCACATGGGCCGCAACGAGCAGATCAGCTAGTCTGGTATGGCTGACTTCTGAAAACTCTTTCCCGTCATATTTTGTGAAACTGTCTTTTTTAAGTTTGATGTATGGAGGGTCACAATAAATTTGATCATGACCGGTCGCGGCCACCAGCGTCTGTTCAAAATCAGCGGTGACTAACTCGATACCTGACAGTCGGAACGATAGATAGTCGAGTCTTGGAAAATTTGGCTCCAGGTGGTTTTTTTTATTCCAGGGGACATTGAATTCCTTATTCTGGTTGTAACGACACAGGCCGTTAAAGCACAGGCGGTTAATCGCATAGAACAATACGCTTTTGCGGGTCTTATCCTCAGTAGTCTGAAACTCTTCAACGAGCCGGTAATAACCAGGCTTATCAAATGTGATCTCGGAGAGCGCCGTTATTTGCGCGATAAACTCCTGCTTTTTCGTCTGAATGGTTTTATAGAAATTGATGAGGTCATCGTTACTGTCAGAAAGCAGGGCATGAGTTGCGAATACATTCAGGAAAACTGCGCCAGAGCCGATGAATGGTTCTACCCATCTTCTGGCTGGGTCCATGGGGAACACGCGTCTGATAAACGGCATCAGTTTAGTTTTGCCGCCAGCCCATTTAAGCATGGGTTGATGAAGTGGCAGTGGGGTTCCTTCTGGATAATTCATTGGTGCCAACGTTTCTTATTGAGTTGATGGCTATCAGCTTATAACAGGTCGATGAAATCCTAAGGGGGTTAGCTGCATGAAAATAATTGTGCAGTTCTGTCATTTGAGTGGGGAAGATGGAGGGCCTGCGCGTTGATTTTTTTCATTTTTGCGAAGCTGATCACGTGCTGTTTTTCTTAAATTTGGATTTTTAGCAAGGATTCTCCATTTGATTTGGTTTTTTTACGTGATGCACCTCACACATTCACCCTGTTTTTCATCAAAATCACCCCGAAAAGTAACTTTTTGAAAAAGAAACTCGCTTAAGTACGAAAAATTCGCTTCTTAGCGAAATTGAGTAATTTCCTGTTCGTGTACTATTCCGTTTTATTGAAACTAAGAAATGAAATAATCGGAGTCTTTATATGGAAACCTTAAAAACCGCGAACAATGCCAACGTTACCAGCAAGTTTTCAAACACTACTGGCTCCGGGAAAGTGATTTCTACTCTTAAGCAATTTCGTGATGTAAACCTTGGTCTGTGCCAGTCGGCTCCAGACTTTAATGCTTTCCTCATTGATCCAACAATAGTAGCCATCACGCCAGGCTTTAACACGCGTGAGATGGGCATGGGGGAAGAATACTACCTTCTCCCGGAAGTGGCTGAGCACATCCACAATATCAAAATGGCCTATATCAATGGTGATTATGTAGAACCCATAAAAGTCGTTATTGTGGATGGAGTTGTCACCGTTCGTCAGGGGCATTGCCGGTTACACGCAGCGCGGGAAGCGGTATCGGAAGGGCATCAGATCACATTCCTCTGCAATCAACTCAAGATGGATGAAGTTGATGCTGAGATGCAGACTCTCAATGGCAATAAGGGAATGGCCTTATCTCCCGTGGCGATTGGTGCCTCATACCTTCGCCTCATTAATACGCTGGGTGGAATGACGCTGGAATCGCTTGCCATTCGTGAGAATCGTCAGGTTTCTTCCATCAGACAAATGATGCGCTTACCGGGTCTGCCTGTTGAATTAAAAAAATACATTCACTCAGGTGTTGTTTCTTACTTCTTCGTTCTCGAGTTAGTAGATAGCCTGGGAGAGTCCAAAGCAATTGATCACATCCGTACGCAGTTAGAGGTGCTTCAGGCTTCCGCTGACAGGGGGATTAAGGTTCCTCGCAGTAGTAACGGTGCTCTTCGTGTACGACCATCAACAATTAAATCACCACGAGTTCCACCTACGCTGGCGACACAGGCTGTTGAGAGTATCAAAATGCTAAATGAACAGTTTTTCCCACAGCTAAAGGATGTTGATTTTACAACGTTGGATTCAGACAAAGAAATCACCATAAACATCAGTCTTAAGACCCTTAACATGTTCCAGACTGTTCGGGATACGATTAGTGATGTCGCAGCTAAACAACTGCGTAAAGAAGAGCGTAAACGACTAAAGGTCCAGGATGAAAGTGAACCGGAAAGCGATGACCAGCAAGAGCATGATCAGACAGCTGCCTGACGAGAAAGTCTCAATCACATCCATGTAGCCATTATAAAAAAAGTCAGTTCCAGTACTTATTCGGGTCCCCTTGGGGGCCCATTTTTTTTGCTGCGCCAGAGGCTATTAACAAATTTTCGACCTGGGTTATCCTGGATTCAATGATATTTGAACCTACAGGTAAGCCTGATGACAAGTAACGCCATTATTCCACTGAACACCGATCAATCCTGCCGCCACTTAATGCCTGCCGTCAAAAGCGAGCAAGACTCTCTGCCAGAAATGAGAGAGGAGATGGGTATCATCCAGCGTCTGGTTGCTGAGTTTAGCAAGGAGCGTGAGGAGCTACAGTCTGTGGCGGAATTATTCCGCAGGCAGTCTGTACGGAAGTTTTACAGCTTGTTATCGGGTTATGACCACTCGATCACCGAAAAGAGTGAACTGTGCGCCGAGTACTCGCTCCGTTCGGAATACTGGAAACGCGTCATGGCGTTGACTGATGTTCTGTCTGTTATGACATCAGAAAAACGCCAAGCATGGAATGAGCAATTTTGTTTCGACCGTTATTCCATGCGTGACGGTTCAAAACAGGTTATTCCTGATTTTACCGCAGAGGCAGTCATCCCAACCGTTATGGGTCTTCTCAATGACCGCAATCAATTTATGCGAGAGCGTGTTTACGGGGTGTTTACGAGCCTGAGTCGCTCACATAAGACGAATAAAGCCTTTGGATTCAGCACAAGGATGATCATTACGGGTGTGTGCGAAATGGTCAAAAGATTTAATGGACCGAGCCAGCCTGATTTTAAATCAAGGAATATCGAACCCCTGAGTGAACTCCGGGTGGTTTGTGCATTTTTCCGGCAAAGCAAGGTTTGTGATGTCCTTGATACGGCGAGGCTCGTAGAAAGATGTGTTCATCAATACGGTTTCAGGCAATGGATTGATATTGATGGCTATGCGGTCCGCTTTCGGGTTTACAAGAACGGCTCCATGCATATTGAGATAAATCAAACACTGGCCGAGCAGATGAATAATATTCTTTCGGCATTCGTTCCCCTGGCATTGCCAGCAGAGCGTCACAAGGAAAAACTCAAGCAAGCACGTGAGTTCCCGTTAAAGAAAAACGTGCTGGATTTCGACAGCAGGATGCAACTTGGTGAGATGAAGTTTTCTTACTCCGAACGTGAAAAGTGTTGGGCAGCATTTCGTTCAGGCGGATATTTATCCCTGGATAAAGGGACTGACACTATTCTTCATGATGTTTTCCGTACAATCGGGGCCAGGGTCGAGAACTATTACGTTTACATGGATTATTGCCCGGATGAAATCTTGCGTTATTTATCGCAGGTCGGAGCGATGCCTGATCAGGTTGCTCATCAGTTATATCAGTCATCACGGAAAATCAGCGATTACGTTGCCGGTTTACTCTCCATGGGGGAGGGCGATACATTACTTGAGCCGAGTGCAGGCCAGGGTGCCTTATTACAGTCATTTTCAAAAACCGACTCCATTCACTGTATTGAGGTTGATCAACTGAATGCGCAGATCCTGAAGGCCAAAGGGTTTGATGTTGAAGAGGCTGATTTTCTGGCATGGTCGAAGGCTAATCCTGGAAAGAAATTCAGTCACATTGCTATTAATCCACCGTTTTCGGAAAACCGGGCTCGGCTTCATTTGCTGGCTGCGGCAACGCACCTTGCCCCTGGCGGGTGTATGGCTGCGGTCTTACCCTTATCGTTCAGGCATGAAGATGCGTTGCTGGGCGACGAGTTCAGCTGGGATCTGGTACATGAATTTAAGAATGAGTTTGAAGATACATCCATTACTGTCTGTGTAGTTTACATCCAACGAATCACCTGAGACTGGAATATGACAAATCAACCGTTGCAACCGTCAGACGCAAATGATGAAGAACCAACATTCGCCATCGACAAATTTGAAATTGGTCTCGCTAAAAAGAAGCCGGTGGCTGATGTTAATTTTATCAATGACTCCGTTCACCAGGATGACGAGGGGAATACATCCGCTGACGATTATTAAAAGTCCGGTGCCAGGCTGTTTCATACAGCCTGTTCACCATTCAGTGCCTCTCCTGCGAAAATTCATTTAAAAAAGTATTTATCTTCTAATTTGTGTTCGGCGTGAGCATCCATCCGGAAAGTTACTTTTTTGCCCCGGAATTCTGGAAGGTAGCTCTGGAAATAGCATCCCTTAAGCGCACGGTTCGTCAGTGTGCGAAATGTACAATAGGGCAAATTCCAGAGGAAACCCCTATGCGTCTAAATTTGACTGGTTACCTAGTTGCCGCAGCTGTCAGCTCGCTTTCAATACCGGCACACGCATTAGTCTTTAACTATTCGTTTATGAATACGAATAATGTGGCTTCGAGCATTAAACCATCCGGCACGAATCTGCTTAATCCTGCCGGGGCAATAACGCTGAATCTGATCTCTGGTCTTGACCGCTATGAGCGTATAAAGGTCATTCGTGACCGCGACCAGAGCGTCATGTATTCCGGGGTTACCAGTATCGTCGGGGTATCTGATCGCGTGGTTGCAACCGATGGGACGGAGTATTACGGAAAGAGTGTTGCTCTGCCTGCTCTGGGGGAAGGTGCATTTACCATCGTAAATGAAACACTGGATCTCCGACAAACCATCGTCAGCACCACGACATACCATATCACCGTCGATATCACGGCTCCCCGCTATACCACTATCTATCCCAGCCAGAACGCGGGTTATGACATGGTCCTGTCCGGACCGCTCTGGGAGCTGGGGCGGGGCGGGAGTGGGCAGTTCTCCATTTTTGCTGATGGTCTGGAAGATGCAAACGGGATAAGCAAGATCCGGCTGGTCATTAAACGCAGCGATGGTACGGTAGTTTCTGACAATAACCTGAGCTATGACGTTGCCGCTAAAAGAGCTTTCTACCCCTGGATAAAGGATATGGGCACTCAAACGGGTATGCCTACCAGTGATTTGAATGAGGAGTTCACATTCAATTTTATCGTGACGGACAATGCCGGAAATATCCTCAACATTCCCCCTCAGCGGTTTAAATATGACGACCAGATGGGGGAGTACACCCCTTTTGCCGTTCATGACTCACGAGTGAGCACCAGTGTTGTGCCAGGCATTGCCTCGGGCTATGTCGCATTTCAGCGTGGACTGACCGTGCTGGAAAATCCGTATCTGTTTGTGATCCGTATTCCTAAAGCAAACTGGCAACCCTACCGAAACGGCGGTATCAGCATTCTGAATAACTATGGTGGTGCGAAAGTACTTTCTGAAGATGCTACCTATGTCTATGTGGAAGCAAAATTGCCGCAGGGAAGTCTTGATAGTAACTATTACCGCCCTGTGAATACCTATCAGTGGTCAGGTGGAGATCTTGCTCAATACGCCAGTTGGCTTGTCTGGGACCCTGCATCACTGAAAAGCCCTGCATGGGGAAATCCTGCAATTGAAAGGCTCAACGCTGACGGCACCTGGTTTAACAGCGTGAACTGGCGCCATATTCTGGCCTCGGAAATGCCGGTTAACCTGACGCACATCCGCTTCAATGTGCAGGCCCGACCGTATGACCAGAAAATAGCAGGAGGGGCTTCCTGTGATATTCCGGCAGGCTCCACGACATGTACCGTTGCGGTATCCCAGGCAATTGTAAAAGGCACTACGGGATACATGCACAGTGGCTATGAGGTGCGCTCAACGACTGAGTCCACATTCTTCCAGCCTATCTGGGAAAACATCGCCTGGCATACACTGGGTCCTTCAGTCACCGGCTTTGACTACAATGCGGCCAACAGCATTTTACAGGTCTATGTGAACCAACCCGGTGACGGGTCCTATTTCGATCATGTGAATCTGGCCCGGGTCTGGCTAACGGATAAATCCCGGAACAATGCTGAAATTAGCGTGACAGCAAAACAAACGGGGCGTAACACGGCGTCCGGGAACTACACGTATGAATTTGACATGAAGAAGGTTCCTGAAGGGACGTATGATGTTCAGATCAACGCTAAGGATTCATTCGAGAACTCAGGTAGCCTGGCATACAAGCAGGTGACGGTTGATAACACGCCGCCGCTGGTCAACTTCAGCTATGAAAACAAACCCATTTCCAGCTCTGTGACAGTGTATGGACTGGAGAACATTCGCATACAACTCTCTGACGCATTAACAAAGCCGACTCTCGCTCGCATGACGTTGCGTGGGGGGCCCGTCTCGGATGCGGTAGAGCTTTCATGGGTCAGCCTTGGCAACAATCTCTACGCCCCTAATTATCCCAAAATATTCCCGTCTCTGAATGAAGGCGAAACGTATACCATGACGGTGACGGCGAAAGACGAGATGAATAACGTCAAAGAAAGCAGTGTCGAATTTAGCTACCTCCCGAATAACCTGGTGCGTCTTGAGAACCTGAAAACCATGGCAGTCAGTGCTGCACTGAAAACCTCAGATGACACGCCCCTGGCCGTGCTATATGCCAGCCAACTTCGTAAACAGGATGGCGCTATCGCAACCGGTCTACAGGATGCAGTACTGACGGTACGTAAAGACGCGGCATTTGGGGTCACCGTTAATGGCGTCAGCGCAGCGCCAGGGGAGAGTAAAAATCTTCAGTTGGATCTCGGCCTGGGTGACAGCCGTAGCTTCCCGATATTTCCGGCCATATCTGGCGTTACCGGTGTTTCTGAGTTCATGATCAATATTGAAGAGCTTCGATAAACAATACAGGCACAGCGCTAACAAAAGAGCCTGAGCCTGGTTTTTGTACAGACAGCCGCTATGCATCTTCCTGCTACTTATCCCAACTACCGACACAGAGTTATGCACCGTTTTTGTGGATAAGTTTTATACCTGGCCTCCAGAATATGGCAGGGTCAGTTAACGCAATAAAAGTGATATTGTTATTAACACGATGTTTTTCCAGATATCAGATTAAGGATAATTATGAACTTCAAAGTCTCCGCTGTGGTTCTGTGTTTAGTCATGACTGCACCGGCCATGGCTAACACGTCAGATCAGCAAACCCGTGTCATGGATTACTGCCAGCAAACAAGCCTGCCACTTCTGGTGGCCGCAAGCATGTTCGTGACAAAGCATGCAAGCAATGTTGCGCCTGCTGATGCCAGGCCTGAGATCCAAAAATATGTTTCTGATTCTGTTGAGTACAAAAAGGCCAGCTCAACGGTCAAATCAGCAATGGATAAGGTCGTCACGGAACTCGCCAACACAGGCGCTATGCAAGCCCACCAGCAGGCCATGATGAGCCAAGGCGAGAAATACTTAGGGGTGCATGCCATTTCATGGGGGATGAAAACGGTCGGGCCATTTACTGCGTGGTGTAACTACAATCACTTTGAGCGTTGATTTAGAATTCACGGCTTATTCATGCCTGACATGATTAGGCCGTTTTTTTTGTCATTCGCAGCGAATCTCGCCAATAAAAAGTAACTTTCCTGTTCCCTATCTCTAATAAACAGTCTTCTGATTATAGCCCTTTAGCGAAATATTCCGCCCTCACGTTTCGTTAAAATAGCAATATTGATTACGGGGGAAATTAGATAATGAAACTGTCGGAATTTATAATTTCAGCGCTAGGCTTAAGTTTATATTTATCATCTCCGGCTTCGGCCCAGCTCTACAATTATTCATACAACGACACGGGTGGGAAGCTCGTTACCGCAAAACCGGACACCGCATTTCTAAACCCTTCAGGGGTTATCACCTTAAACCTCATCTCCGGGCTGGACAGGAAAGAACGCGTTACCGTTACCCGTGATAGTGATAAAACCTCGATGTTTGAAGGCACCACCAGCCTGGTTACCGTAGCCGACCGGATCACGTCCATAGACGGTGCCGAGTATTACGGCAAATCGCTGGTACTTCCTACCCTTGGGGAAGGGGCCTTTACGCTGAAGTCTGACACCCTGGATAACAAAGGGAACCTGGTCTCCTCATCCACATACCCATTCAGTATCGACATTACCGCGCCTTCTATTCCCGATCCGATAGTCTGGATTCGTGCCGGGTTCATGAATGGCAGTATTGATGTGTTCGGGAATACCACCGCGACACAGGCTTTGTCAGTTTCCAGGCTTTCAGATGCCGGTTCCGGGCTGAGTAAAGCGGAATGGTTTGCTATTGATGACGCAGGGACTCGCAGGGCTGTACCAACTGATCTGAATCCACTGACAGGAGAAGCTCTCGCTCCGGCTGCTATCGCCGCAGGTGTCGCGGTTGCGCCCAAAGACCAGAGCTATTACACCGTGGGGTTCCGGATCTATGATAAGGCTGGCAACTATCGGGATGTGACGCACCGCTCTGCCATCGACCGCACGGTCCCGGCATTTATGCAGTATCAGGTACAGAATGCGGCCACAGGCGTCTGGCAGGATTACGTTCCGGGAATGACCATTTATGCCAATCCCTTGCAGTTCCGTTTCAAAATGCGAAAACAGGATGCTGCTGATTTCAACGGGACTGATTTTGGTTGGTACGGGCAGGGGAAAAGCTCTGATGCTGACTTTGCCTACATCAACGTCACGCTAAGCTACCCGGAAACTTACAACTATTCCGAGATATTTACCAAAGCGGGTCTCAGGCATCATTTGTCCTTTAACACCCTCAGATTTACGCTGGGGCCCGGTGTCAGCGAAGCTCCCCGCTATGTGAAAGGCATTTTTCACCTCAAAAATGCAAATACATGGTCTGACGGAGATACGGTCCTCATGACATCACCTGACTGTATAGACAGTGGGGTAGTCACCACTGAAGTCAGGTCATATACCCAGCTGGTCAATATCGATAACGTGGGCAGTTGCACCATTGCACCTAATCAAACCAGCTGTACTCTCACTACGAACTTCTGCAAGTTGACCGACCGTGGATACGATCCCCGACAAATCATTATCACCGGAACGGATACGTATGCCGGGCTCGGGGGAAGAGGCTCTTATCTTTACTCATACTGGGACTACAATCCGCCCGTTATCAATTCAGTCACCGTAAAACCGGAAGAGAAGCAAATCGTTATGCGGGTGACGGACGCGGATACCGTCAATGACTGGCGCAGTTATATGTGGGTGACGAACAGTTTCGCCCTCACACTGACTGATGGCTCAGGTAAAGCCCAGGTGCTGTCACCGGCCAGCGTGACCTCACTCAATTTCCAGCTCAAAGAAGTCGTGTTCTCTTAGGCAGTCTTTCTTCCGGGCAGTACACCGCCAGTGCCAGTGCAACGGATACTTACGGCAACCAGGCCACCACGAATCTCCCGGGCACCATCAAGCATGATGTGGCACCGCCCATTGTCAGCGTAATGTTTAAGGGCCAGCCAGCTGACGGACAACTTGTCAGAGGGCTTGAGAATCTGGAAATTCATCTCACCGATGATATGACACAACCCTCAATAACAAGCGTCAGCCTGGAGGGGGGGCCGACCAGTGATAAAGTTAAAGTAGGATGGTATGATAAAGGTAATAATATCAATGGGTTGCAATATCCGCGCATTTTCCCATCTACGGACGACGACGACTCTTATACGCTGACGGTGGTCGCCTCCGATGAGGCCGGTAACGTGACGACTAAAGCCAGTCGTTTCCGGTATGTCCCTGACAACCTCATCGAATTTAATAACATCAAAACTCTCGCGGTGAACACATCACTGAAGGCCACCGATAACACGCCCCTGGCGTTCGTCCAGACGAACAGCATCCGCAAAAAGAATGGTGAGCTGGTCACTGGCCCTCAGACGGGGACGTTGTCAGTGCGAAAGGATGCGGCATTCGGGATCACCCTTAACGGGATTACCGTGGTTGCCGGGGAAACGAAAGATATCACCATCAACTTCGGTACAGGAGACGGCATCCTCATACCTGTATTCCCGGCAGAGAAAGGGAAAAGGGGGATAAGTGATTTTATTCTGGAATTACCGCAGATAGATTAACCCGTAAAATGACCGGCTCCTTAACCGGGGCCGGTAACCCCCCTCAGAAATATCACCCACCTGGGTATTCGCATATTACTTGACTACCTGTTCGCAAATTACTAGGTTGTTTCCCACAGAATACCGGGACAGAGCAACCAAAATTGACGGGCAGCGATGAACGAGGAGTGGAAGTTGCATTGTGCTGAGTAATAGGATGATGAACAATCTTGCTACCATGCTTCAAATTCAATATAACCATACTTATGTTGAATATTTTTGTAAGGGGAAAGGTTTGTTGGCCGATAAGACGTATGTCTCCTTCTAAAAGAATTGAATCAAGGGACGCGATGAGTGTATAAAAATCGTTAAAAAAAGGAGTAATTATGCTTAAGCACGAAATTGCCTGTGTGGGTGATCTTTTAAAAATCGTCAATGAAGTCGCGAAACAAAATAATGACCGTCAATCATATTTCAGAGGTCAATCAGATGCTAGTTGGGGGATAGCATCTTCTCTTTGTCGGTTATTAAATGATAATGCCATCAAACCTCATCCAGTTGAAGGTATGCCTCCTAATTTCGCTTCAAAAATTTCATATTCCAGGCTGGCTTCTGAATTATTTGATAGTTTCAAAGATAAATTCGTACTGTATTCTGAGGTTAATATAATAAAAGGATACGAGTTGAATGATATCGACCTGCATGTTATGGCCCAGCATTATCAATTACCAACGCGCGTAGTCGACCTCACCAAAAACCCATTAATCTCACTATACTTTGCCACCGAAGAAAACAAACCAGATACCGATGTTGCTGTCTTTATTCTGAAAGATGGGTATTCCGAAACCTCAAGCAACGTTTTTCTATCAAAATTGGATCATGCTCGAAAAAAATATCATGATTTTTATCAGTTAATTAGACCGCACATGCGTGCCGGGAATGATGAGTCCTTTGCCGAAGCTGTTAAATTATTTAAAGCGTACAAGCATGATTTATTCAATTTAAATGAAGAATTATTTCTGTGCAAAGGTGAGGTCCATCCAGATCACGCAGCTTTACTCTATGCTTTAGATGTACTTAGTGCTGGTGAAATTGAAGAAACGCTACGCGTAATTGCTGATGAAGATGGCTTTAATTTTAGCCAGCCCCATAGTTCAATCAGTATTCACAATTCTCGGTTACAAGTTATTAGCCCTCTACCAATTAACCAGAGAATTAAAAATCAGCAAGGACTGCTGTTATTTTCCAATATCATCAATAGACCTATTTTTGAAGCGTCGCACTTTACTGACAATAATGTCATTTCCGACACTGACTTTGATTCACAAAATTTCACAAACGAGAATTGTTTAAAAGTTATTATTAAATATAAATATGTATCCGCTATTAGAAAAGAATTGGAACGTTATGGCATTACTCGAGACTTCATTTACCCTGAGTTACCGAACTACACTGCATATATGAAAGAGAAGATTCTCAGGAATTATGTTTAACTAACAATTAAAAATGTACTTCCTTGAAAGGGAAATTTTAATTGATGAATCAAATATCAACTCTGTTTTCCGGGGTTGATATTTTAGACAGGTCATAAAACTGCCATGTAAATAACTAGATGTAGCGTTTCTATAGGAGCGTACTCTCCTGCCAAAGAACGGCTGTTCAGCCTCGTTCGCTCTTGCGCCCTGGTCCCTCGGGGGAACAATGATAATTTTGCTGGATAAGCTCAGGTAATTTGCTCACGGTGATCAAGTAAAATGCTAACGGGTAGTCAAGTCAGATGCAATTTCGTACCATCAGCTCAACCCGCCTGAAAAGTAACTTTCTGGACTGAAACTATGGACGTCTATCTCTTTTACCGGTGATGCCTATCTTCACATTGGCGGGGCGGATTATCGGTCCTCAGCTGAAAAAAAACGCACTGCGCCTCAGTTAAAATATACGCATGGAATACGAGGGACTTGCATATTTACACATGACCGGTGTGGCAGATATGCATATCAGTTATTCCAAAATGCGCCGTTTACTAGCCGTGCCTGAGGAGGCAGACAGGATGAATCAATTAAGCTCATCATTTCGTGAATTGTTAAATTTGCTGTTCACCAACATTACCCGAATATCGATACCAACAATACTCGGGCAACTCGTCAAAGTATTGTGCGTCTGTTTTGTTATCTGGTTTTCCCTTTCACATTATCGTGAGCCAGTTAATGAACTGGCGAGAACGTCACTGACGCTGCTGACATTCTCAGGAACGATAATTTGCATGTATTATTCATTTTCGAAGATATTCAGTGAGGACCTTCTTCGCGGAGCGTGGGCGGCACTGTGTGGTCTGGCTGTACTGGTTGCCATCAAGTCATTCGTCGGTAACACAATCGACGAATTGATTCGTCATCCGGAAATTCTGGCGGCCATGTCTGCGGTTTGTGTCGCGAGCTTCATTATTCAAAGAGTCTGCGCAAATATCTCAAAGGGATTTGAAACCTCTAAAGAGGTTGCCTATGGGATTCCGGCGACCCGCATTGTTAAGCATCCTACCAGGCAGGATCGTGTTGTTACAGCTGCACATGAAGCGGGGCATGCCCTGGTTTGTGCCGCACTGAACCCGTATCCAATAAATATCCAGGTCGAAGCAAAGTATTTCCGGGACGAAACTAATTCACTGGGCAGTGTCTCTATGGAATGGGAACATTTGCTGGTCGACAAGACGTTTGCAGAATGGGATATGCTGCGTTTCTTAGCCGGGTCAGTAGGCGAGAGAAGCTTTACAGGTCGTGAATCACTGGGGGCTGCGGGAGACACATTCCAATGGCGTACCATTGCTACGGCATATCTCTCCTGTATGAGCCGGGGGATATTCTTCCAGAATCCCGAAAACAGGCTGGAGCTTGAACATAACGAACATATGCTAATGGACTTGTATTCAGAACAAATCGCATTGCTTGAAACGTTTTTTGAAATCAACGCTCAGGTTCACCGTAATTTAACAGAAAACTTGCTTGAGAAGCGCCTGATGACCGGGCGTGAGCTGTATGTCTATTTTGACGAGGTTCAATTCCCCGAATCGTTTCCTCGCTGTACCATGCCTTAAATAAACGCCTGATAATGGGACCCGGTGCAGTATTTTTCCTGCTGTATCGGGTCAAGTAAAGGCACAGGGATAAGTGCAAGAATCAGTGATTAGCGTAAATAAAAGTAAGTGGAGACACGATGAAAACAATTAAACTTCTGGGTATGGCTTTGTTTATAGCATTGCCACTGCATGCTGTTGCCGCTCCCGTTGATAAAGACATCATTAAAGATATGGCCTCACTTCGTCAGCAGTCCTGCCCGGGTGATGCCACGAATGTTCAATCGCTTGAAAAGAATATTGAAAGCGATGCTTTGTATGAGATTCTTTGGGAACTTAAGTACGGGGTTAGCAAAGTTCTCAATACCGGGCTGTATCCAAAAGCAATCCGAATTGCGCCGAAATATGCTGACTGCCAGAATTCAAATGCATGGGCTGAGGCCATTAAAGCGCATTTGTACGCTGATCAGGCGTAGGGTTAGTAACGAACATCGACTGCCCTCCCACTGGCATGCCTCATCACTGAGACAGCGGTGGGAAAAGTAACTTTTGGGCAGTATGCGTGATTTTGTTAAATGCGATATCCCCTCACATCAGAGGGGATAATCTACGAGGCGGGGAAAGAGTTGTTAACAGTCAGGAGGACCGGATATTACCCCTCACAGAATCTGTCTTTCCATTCCTCGTAACTCAGGTTACTGCCATTATATTCCTTCCACTTTCTCCAGTAATTGACTCTTGCGGCTTCCAGTTCCATCTTCTGATTGTTCATCTGAGCTTTACTATCGGCCTTTTTTTTCTGGATATAGCGAAGGCGTTGAAATCCTCTGGCCCCCAGTCGATATCTCAGGGCTGGCGCGATATCGGATGTTAATGCGACGGCCGCCATTAAACCAATCAAAAGACCAATGACGCTGGAAAACGCCCTGAACATGCTTTGGACGTAAGGTAATCCGGTAATATTCAGGTAGTCATTCTTGTCAGCGTCTGTGGGGAAGGAGGGCCGGATGCTGTACAGGAAGTCATAAATTGTACCGCCTGCCCAGTAAGAAAAGCAGAGTATACAAATTACAATTGATACGGTGGCACAAACAGACAATGCATAGATTCTGGGATTGTAATTATGTTTGTTCATTTCTTCATCCTCTCGCCGGGTAAAGTATTAAACTCAATGTCGCTGGTCCAGCCATTATATCAAAGGTAATTCCCATCCTGAGTCGCTGAGAACGTGGAATTGCGTACTGAAGCAGAATGTGTGGTTGTCTACGTAACCCTCCTGGCCTTATGCCTAACTGCATATGACCTGGATACCGATTTGCCGTTCAACTGGTGACCGTTTGATAATCACTTGACCATCGCCAAAAAATTGCGCCTGGCACTCTATATCAGTCGAGGTTTGCTCAGAACGACTCCAGTGTGTCAAAAACGGAAGTTATCCATAGTAAATAATTGGCTATGCGGGAGCTAAACACAAAACCTGGAAACTATTACTTTTAAAATCTGACATTATTGATTAGATTACTTACTCAAAGAACCTGAGCATTTTGCATATATTAATGTGTTGGAGCTTTTATTAAGGATGGATATGATAAATAAAATAATAGCTATTTTTAAAGGTAAATTTCTAAATGCGAAGAGTGCAACTTATGAAGAGTTATTTGAAGTTGCGAAAACCTTTACGAAGGGCAAAAGTTATTCTTTAGACTCACCAACCAAAAGTAGTAGTAGCGAGACAAGCGTTTCTACATTGCTTAAAGAGCTTTCAGATCTTTTGGGTAAATATCAATCCAATTACAACCACCCCGATTATACACCTGTCTATTTATTTGGTGGGGACTGTGCGAATATTCATATTAACATTCTTAATTATATACAAAAATATTATAGTGATATTTCCGCTAATATAACAATTGGTGGGGTTTTATTGTCAGGTCAGCAAGGGTTCCAGTTTAGTCAGGATAAATGTAACGAATGGCTTGAGAATGGTAGCCCAGAAATATTTAGTTGCCATGCATGGATAACGATTGATAATGATTATATTTTGGATTGCACCATTGGTACATATATCAATACACGAATAGATCCTGCTAAAGATGATAATATATCACAAAACGCATACGGTGGATTAACCTTTGGTAAAGTAGATAATCTTCAGCATATTGCTATTAGCAACCTAAAGGGTAAAAGACCTCCAGAAGATATTAAAATAGAGTACAATCCCGTCATTCTGGGGGAGGAGGCATTCGAAGTGATAGTTCCAAAGAGTACTTAATCCCCACATAGTCGCTCACTGGTTCACTGAGACATAAATACTTGAACTCTGTTGTTACGCTCAGGTTTAACCAAATAATGTGATGCTTGTCGTTAGGCCGGGAATGCGTAAGGCGGGGTTGCCTTTATCAATCTGGAGAAAGCATGCCTGAATTCAATTTATCG
The DNA here is from genome assembly GCF_900446255.1 of Buttiauxella agrestis. Lineage (NCBI taxonomy): Bacteria > Pseudomonadati > Pseudomonadota > Gammaproteobacteria > Enterobacterales > Enterobacteriaceae > Buttiauxella > Buttiauxella agrestis. Next base: position 161,142 of record NZ_UIGI01000002.1, read on the forward strand.
CGATTAGCCCCTGAGGAACAGGAGAAAGTCTCTGTGGATCTCGCTGCCGCAGGTGTGGCCTACAAAGAACGGCTGAATATGCCGGTTGTGCCGGAACTGGTCGCCAGGGAACAACCCGCACATCTTCGTGAATATTTTATGGAACGGCTTCTTGCCCACCGCCAGACCAGCCAGACTCTTCCACGGTCAGGCGATCCTCGTTACACAGAAATGGCGGACGCGAATAATAAAGGGAAAGGCGGTAACTGAAGGGTGATGATAGCCGCCATTGTCTGGCGGCTTTGTAGTGAATGTCTACTGAAGCTCTGCAATCTCAATCATGAACTGACTTTCCCCGGACCTCCCGGATTCGGTCGGAAATATTGGTATCAGCATCTCGTTTCCCTGGCCCATGTCGATGTCGACCGGCACAGACTCTCCCGGGGCCGCTGAAACGCCATTAAACGTAATACCAAACTTGGCATCTTTTCGCACCGTCAGCATGGCCTGCTGAACGCCTCGCGCAATTTCCCCGTTAGTTTTACGCAACACACTGGTCTGAAGGTACGCAAGTGGTACAGGGATGAACCATTGTACCCGGAGGTTGGAAGCTCAGATGTCGTATAGCTGGGGTAGAAAAGGGGGGTTTCAGGGGGCGGGCTTAAAGGTTGATAACGCGCTCCTTAGCGTAAAGTTATAAGAAAACATAGTGTTACCATGAGGGACATGCAGCCGGGAGAGATATCCAATGAATGTCAGTCGTGCGATTAAGATGGTTTTTCTGATACAGATCCTGATGGTTGCAGGATGTGCAACTCATCAGATCACTGTAGTTGACAGCTCAGGCCCAGGATTCTTAATGGGTGTATTGGATGGATGGATTGCACCATTTGCCTTTATCGGCCATCTGTTCGACAACGCCATTGCGGTTTATGCCATACCAAATGTAGGTACGTGGTATGACTTTGGCTTTTTGCTGGGTGTCGGAGCGTTATCTTCCTGGTGCTGTTTTTTACTTTCGCTATTTTCAGACTGAAATAATACCTCCGACTGTAGTTTACCGCCTGAGGACGTTTAACGAATGGCGATCAGGTCATGGGAAAATTTAAAGCCAACACCGGCTGCGTCTTCGTGACGAGAGACATGCGAGATGCCATCTTTCTGAAGGCAGTCAAAATGATGCTGTGCGATACGGGTAGAGTAGTTCTCACCCCATACCGAATCGTTGCGATCTTCGAAACGCGATGCCTTATAATTATTTTTCAAAAAACGGTAAAGCTGTTCAAACGTTACTGCGGTTGTTGAAGGGGGTAATGTCGTCATCATTTCTCTCCTGTTTTATAGATCTGGTCGATATATCCCAGTTCTGCTAGTCGTCTGAGTGCGCTGTAAAGATAGTCACGCTCCGCTCTTATATTCGCACTAAAGGGCTTCCGGCTTATCCATTCTCCGTTCCCGGGCCAGCCCGTCACCGGGCGCACTTTATTTCCATCGGCGTACAGTAGCCCCCATCCGGGCGGGAGGTCGTTCGGTGTAATAATATCCGGCTCGCACAAATAAAAGCGCCAGTCTCCCATTCCCATTTCAGGATGAATGCGAAAGTTCTTTTTGCGGTCAGCCAGAAAGTCGGCTCGTGAGCACTTCACTTCAATCAGACACGAGACGCCATTTCTGAACCCAAGAGCGTCAGGCAATTCTCCTGAAACTGACCAGGCCCGTAACCTGTCGTCAAAAGTGACTTTGAACCCTTTTCCACGCAGATAGCGGGTTGCCAGTAAACACAGCGAGCTGTGCTGTTCGTTGTTCTGTTTGATTGTTTCGGGAACCGAAGTGGACTCCGGAACTTTCCTGATTAAAACTGCCATATTTGCCCTTTAGATAAATACTTTCTGCTCTGTGCTATTTGTGGCCGAACAGCCAGTAAACCTCGGCATACCACGATGAGACGCTGGACATGACAAACAACCCCGCAGACAGCAACGCCAAGATTAATACTTTTCGGCTACCAGATGAGCCATCAGCCATCACCCTGGCGGTACGCACAGAACATGCAGACGCAGCAAAGGACAATAAGCTGGAAATGGTAAACATAGTCCTCACTTAAACGGTAGATGTACCGGTATCAATGGGTGTAATAGGGTAATGAATATTTTCATATTCATTCAGAATTTCGACCAGGTGCTCCAGTTTAGCGTTTTCCTCAGTTCCTTTTTCTGGGTTGGCAATTAACAATGCTTCCAGGAGGTTCAACATTTCAAAATGTTCACGTTGGTTGGTCGGCATTTCCATATAAGATCCACGCAATCAGTTATCAGGTGAGCATTATACCGTGGTGAAAGGCGTTGAAATTTTGCTAAGGGCTGACAAAATTAATCATTTCCACACTCGGTAAATAAATCACTTCGACTTAATTTAGCTTTAGTGTGCTTTTTTTAAAAAGGGAGGGGGGAAACCCCCTCCCACTTTAGCGACTCTCTGCTATTACTGGAAATACTTCATAATGGCATCAAGCAGTTGCAGCAAGACAACTATAAGCTGTGCAACCTTTATAAGAAGGTCAATTAAGCTCATACGCTCTCCTTAATAACAAGGAGATGCCGAATAAAATTACCTTTACGTTGCCTGTCTCTTATTCGGTGTTTCTGAAAGGTTTCCATCCCCTTGTGGATTAAGGCACTGCCAGCACCACCTGAACAGCCAGGACTTAAAACTATTAAATTAGTGAGGGAGGACTCTCAGGAACAAGTTTATTATATAACAGAGAGTTGAATATGTAATAGGGTTGGCAGGAATAATATTAAAAAATATATAACCTAAGAATTAGACTTAATTTATAGGAATAGCTGCACAATATTATCAAGGTTTATTGTTTTAAGTTATATATTTCCGCTCCATTGCAGGAGGGAGAGAAAAGTTACTTTTGACCGCTCACAGCCGGTTCCTGAAACTTCTGGATGATACTAAAGTTTCCTTATCAATCGGCATCAGGATACGCTGGTTTATATAAGGTCAATTTTTATCAAATGGGTTGATCAAACCGAATTTGGCCGTTATATTTGTTTTGAAAGGTTTCCATCCCACCAACTCAGTCAACCACCAACTGGCTGAAGCGGAAAAAAAACCCCGATGATTCGGGGTTTTTTTATGCACCTAAGTTACCAACATTGCCCCACCATCCCTTTTTCCGGTTGCCGGTTTTATGTTTTTGAGGGGAAACTTTCGTGGAACGGTTAGCCAGGCATTACGACTTCTACCAGCACGGTATTCACGTTCGTTCCACTCTGCCGAAAAGTTCCTTCTTCCAGATCCAGAATACGCCCTCCAAGTGCGGCCACACGCGCACGAAAAGCTGTTGTCATATTATCCGAGCGGAATTTTGTGCCAGCAGACATTACCGCAGACAACCGTCCTTTTGGGGCAAGCAGATCAAGGGCATGGTTAACATGGCGTACATCCTGACGTTTGCAGAAAGGGGGGTTCATTAAAATGGCATCGTACTTTACTTCAGGAGCGTAGCTGAGGAAGTCAGAACGCAGGAGAGTCACGTTCTCAGGCATAGCCGCCAGATCAGAAAGTGGTTGCTCACGGATTTCCACTCCGGTTACTGTCGCTTCAGGCGCACATGCCAGGACAGCACGAATAATCCGTCCATCTCCATATTCTGGTTCAAGCACCCGATCAGCGTTAACCGGTGAAACGAATTTCATCATCCTTGCGATAAGAGCAGCCGGTGTAGGGAAGAAGTTAAACTCGTCATGGGGTACAACGACCGTCCCGGTAGCCATGATTTCGTCAATACGGTCAGCGGCATCAGTTGTGAAGATATGAGCTTTTTCCTTGCGTTTCCAGATGCCACCAGCCGCCTTCAGCACTTTATCAGTTCGCATATAAAGCGACCTTTCCAGTTGGCCGTTCAGGAAAAGTTGGTTGCCCTCTACACGAGCCGCTCCAAGAACGTAAAGAACATCGTTTGTAATCTGCATGGATATCTCCTGAATACACTATTTGTCCAGACTTAAGCGTCCGTTGGAAGTTACGTAAATTTCGCCAGTTATTCAGGCGGGTTGATGTGACACATCGGCCACAACATATGAGTCAAAGGGCATTCCGGCAGCTTCAATGAGCATCACCGGGTCGTTACGAAATTCAGCGACTTTCGCTTCCAGAGCGGCAAGTAATTCCATTCCGGTTAATCCAATCCCGGTCGGGTCTGCGGATTCAAGCGAAAAGGTAATATCAAAAGCATGATTGAAACGTGTCATATGTTTTCTCTTCGTTCGGCTGGCGTTTAGCGTTCACATGCGGTCAGCAATAAGGCTTCATGACCGTAACTGAAAAGATCTACTGGGGATTGGCGATATTGCATATGCGGCGAGTCTGGTGATAAGACGAGGCCACCGTGGGCGGCGTGGATATGCAGAAGCGTATCGCCACCGGTATCAATGTGAAGAGCCGGGACACCATTGTTGATCTCGATGAGAAGACCTAGAGCGGTTTCCCCGTCCCGGCTCAGTTCGATAGCTGGCTGGTTGCCTGATGTGAATGTGAACGTGTATCCCGGACATTCTTCTTGTGTGTGCAGCCAGTCATGCAGCTGTAAGATGAAGGGTTCAGCCACCAGCAGTGACTGAAACTGGCGGCGCATTGCAATACAGGCGTCATTATCAGGAATACTGGATACGGCTTCAGGCTCCAGCTCTTCAACGTCATCAATCCACCCTTCAGGATCAAACCATGCCCACACGTTCCGGGTAAGAGAAGGAAGCGAGGCATCAGGTGACACACTTAACAGAGGGGTGCTTGCTTCGTGCTTCAGATAGTTTTCAGTCGTTTCTGGTTCGCCTACGCCGTTAATTCTTCCTCCGCAATAATTTGCGACAACCATGGCGATATCATCCATGAATGCTTGGTGATTACGGGCGCAGTCTAATTCACCGATCAGCTCGGGTTTTACGAGCAGGCAAGTAACCATTTCTGCCAATTCTGCCGGGGTAATTTGCTTAGGCATTTTATTTGATTCCTGGTGTTGTTCAGATAATTAAACGTTACCACCATCATTAAAAATGCTAATAGGGTCTGGGGAAATATCTGGAATTAATTTTATCGGCAGGGAAGGTGCTGTTTCTAAGTGCGGCATGGAAGAATAAAACAAAAGTACGGCGCTTATGTTTATGCTGGAAAAAGATAAATGCGCCGTTTTGCTTAAACTGTTATATCTGGCGGCAATCAGAGGGTAATTTTGCGATTGTTTTTGGCCTAAGCTTCATTTCCTCCTCAAATCCATTTCTCATGAATGTGACCAGGCTGCTTGTTTGCAAATAACCTGGTCGTCGCCAACAAATCTATCTACTGCGTATCAGGCACATTTAATTAGTAATTATCTACTGTCGATGACAAACGGTTACGAACTCCGTGGTGATTGAAATGACGCATCCTGCCTGCGAACGTAAATACCCACACTGGATTCTAGCGAGCCGAAACTCGGTGTTTTTTTACACCCTTAACCGACAATTTCACACACTCCCGCCTGGTATTATAGATACCTTCATCCGGGGGAGAAAAAATATGAAACGCAGGGCTACGTTTTTTGCATCGTTACTGGCCTGTTCCTTAGCTGCTCACGCAGAGATCGCAGAGTTACGATTTACCGACACACTGAATCAACCCAAAATAGTACAGCCTTCAGTCCGATGGATTAATCCGACGACAGGTTTTGAGGTGGATGTTATTTCTGGACTTGACCGCTATATACAGTTGTCACTCCTTAACAGTAGTGGTGCGAGCCTGTGGAGCCTTAAAAGCAGCAAAGTCACGGTCGATGACCGCATGACATCCAGCAGCGGAAATGACTACTACGGTAAGCGGTTATCTGTTCCTGCATTCGGAGAGGACAGCTATACCTTGCGGGAAGTGGTCACTGATCTTCAGAACAAAGAAGTCTCCCGCCGCGATTACGGACTCTCCATCGACAGAACGCCCCCGAAAGCCGGAGCAATCGGATATTCCCGTAATGGCTGGCAGTTTGGCAGTGAAGCTATCTTTACGAGCCTCCCTCCGGGTATGCAATACATCTCCGTTCAGGCCATTGTGTTTTCCGGGCTAATCGACAGCGCCTCAGGACTGGATCGCGCAGAGTATTTCCTTGTTGATTCAGGCGGCACGGAACGTAAGAGGGCGGCTGAAATTAACCTCATCGACAATTCGGTCACCGTCCAGATTAATACGGCCAGTGATCCGGCACTGGCTCCCGTTTCCCAGGCCGAGTACCGGATGGGCGTGTATCTTTACGACAAAGCGGGAAACCGTGGGGTGATCAGCAGGCAAAGCACAATCGACCGGGTGAATCCGCCGTCCATTATTCAGGTGCTTAACACCACCAATAACACCTGGGAAAACTACTCTCCGGGAATGACGGTTTATACCAATCCGATTTCTGTCCGGGTGCTCCGCAACAAAAGTAACTTTACAGCCATCAATGGCACCCCTTATGGGTGGGCGGATAGCAACTACCAAAGCTCAGACACCACCTATAACATCTAAAGTTTCAATTACATCTACCCAAACGCTGGCGACACGTACCATGAATTCCAGACTCAGGCTGGCGGTGTTCGTCGTGTCCACCATAATGATTTATCCTTCACACCGGCTCCGACCATGGAGCAAGCCCCGAAAATTATCAGCAAAGAAATTTATCGCAGTGATACCGGCCAGTGGCTGGCGGATGCCCAAAACTTCAGAACTGCGCTATTTACCCAGATTCGAGTGAATGCCGAACCCCGCACCTATGAGCAGCGCATATCGGCAAATTCAAACCGGGCATGGTATTGCCTGATCCCGGTAGGCGGCACCAGCTGCACCATGAACGTGAATTATTCCTACACCACTGACAGAGGTCTGGAATTCATCCATATCATCTCCGGGAAAAATGGTAACGCTATTTACGATAATCTGGCCGGGGCATTCACAGCAAACTGGGATACGAATCCACCGGTCATCAACACCGCGAAAATTAATCGTAGTAGCAAGAACGTGACAATGACGGTCACTGATAATGACCGCGTCAACGGCTGGCAGATAGGGGCATGGGATACGCGGGAATTTGGTGTGACATTAAAGAATGCCGCAGGAAACATTATCCAGCAACCCGCCCAGAGCTGGACGGAAAGTGACTATAAAACTAAAAACGCCGTCATCTCTTATGCTGGCCTCCCGGACGGCAGATATAACGTGCAGTCAGTTTATGCAAAGGATCTGGTCGGCAATATCGGCACTCTCTCCCTAAACGAGGATTTGCTTATCGACTCCACGGCTCCTTCAATCACCTACCGTTACGAGAATGCCGATCCTGATGGAAAGCTGGTGAAAGGGCTGGAAAACCTCAGGATTAACATTACAGACCCCTCAGGAGATGCAACGCTTGAATCCCTTGTGTTAAGCGGTGGTCCAAACAGTGAACTGGTTACGCTGGCGTTTACCAGTCAGGGGAATGGGTCATATACGCCTGAATATCCAAGGATTTATCCTGTAGAAACCTCCGAGGATGGGTTTTACACGATTGAAGCGTCTGCGGTGGATGCTTCAGGTAATCGCTCATCCAAAAAACTTAACTTCCTCTATCAACCCGCGAACATGATTACCCTGGATCGTATGCGTACCCTGGCGACTGCGGTGGCGCTGAAAACCTCCGACAATCAGCCGCTGGCATACATCCGTACCAGTATTCTTCGTCGTCAGGATGGATCTGTCATCACCGGAGAACTGAGCGGCACACTGACGGTTCGTAAGGATGCTAAATTCCCGCTGACGCTGGCTGGCGTGACGGTCGCTCCCGGCCAGACGCGTGTTATTGTTTTTGACATGGGGCAGGGAGAAGAGCGTATCTATCCGGTCACGCCTGGCATTCCAGGTGTAACTGGTTCGTCTCAGTTTGCATTGGAATTCCCACAACTGTAGGGCTGGCAGGTGCCGCGATGCGGCACCCTAGCCATAGGCGGACTAACCCCAGACTGACGCATTGCTTACTCACCGAATGGGCGCCGACATCCGCGACCATCTGCAATTTAAAAAACACATCCATTCTGCCTGGGCAAACCAGCGACAACCGGCTCTTACGACAAAGCCTGCATTCGTAAAGAAAATATGAAAGGCTCAATAACTCCTGCTAATTTCACTGCAATCACTTTATGGGTCACGCTAAATTAAAGTTCAGCGCAATATTAAAATTTCAGGATATTAAAACTCTGGCCTCATGCTTAATTAATTTATTTGCAGGGTGCCATTAAAAATAAATGAAGAAATATTCCGTAACCCTATTAGCTTTTTTTAATGTCATGACATGATCCTCATATAAACAAACTTGAGGTGACATATGAGCAATCAAAAATGGTACGACTGTAATGGACAGGAAATTTCAGCATCTCGTATTGAAAATGTTGATTTTACCCTTGGCATTGCTGATTACGATCATCGTGTTACCTGCAAGGTTTGTTGTGGTAAAGGAGTACGTAATCATTTCTACCGCAGTAATTGCCATAACTGCCATGGGACTGGTTATAGCCTGATTACTAAGCGCACTGCATATCAGCTGTTTGCGTTGAAAAGAATTAAACCTGTTATTGGCCGTGACATTGAATTTAAGACCCGTATGGCCGCAGGGAACGCCCAGGCCGACAAATACAATATCTGGTACATGTCACATCAAAATGTGGTGGATGCCATTAACAGCAGTACTCGTGAGAATAACTTTCTGATGAGTCTTAAATCAATTCTGGAAAAAAAGTTCACGCTTAGTGAGAAACAAATTTTAGCAGCAGCAAAAATCCTTGGTGTTAACGCTGGCGGAAATTCGGTTCGTTAACCCAACAGAAGGCTGTAAAGGAGACTGTTATGATCCATTCATTCAAAGATGCCCGACTCGAAAATCTGTTCCGTCAGGGAAAACATCAGGCCGGATTACCAACGGAAATCACTGAATCCATTATCAGTCGTCTGGCTGTTATTCATTCGGCTACCACGGTAAAGGATTTGACCTCCAACAGCCTTCGCTACGAAAAGTTACCCATGACCAGAAATAAGTATTCCTCTGTGCGGGTAAATTCCAAATACCGCCTTTTCTTTACCTGGAACGATGGCGCACATGACGTGCATCTTTCAGCCCATAACTATAAATCACTGCTTAATTAACGAGGCTTAAATGAAACTGTTTCGATTATTTTCAAACGAGGTATCCGGCATCCCAGCCTTTTTTATCCAGGCGAACGACAAAAATCAGGCAGAGCGAATTCGACAGCACCTGGCCCCATTTTTGCGTGATGATATCCAGCCTCTGGCGGTCGGTGAAAGTGTTGTGATCCCTACGCTGAGCCATGCCCTCGTTAGCCTGGCACCGTGGCGTGGAAATGATAACAGCGGTACGCAGTCATTCAGAATGGACGTAAACGGTCTGCAACTGGTAACGGCGGTCAGCGATAACCAGACACAGGATGTCGCGGATTTTTGCCGAAACTTTAATGTCGGGCTTAACATTCCAGAATCTGCCAGCCAGCAGAGCGAAAGTGTGAGTCAGTTGGTGAAATTAAAACAAGTCGATGGCATTCATTTTTATTCTGTGTGGTTTACGCCAGTTGAGGGTGAAGATGAATATCAGTTGTTTATCGAGGCCAGGGTAACTGACATGCGAACGCTGGCTGCATCCTTGTTTAGCCGTGTTTTTCGTTGCCCATCTGATTACCGTGTGGACGAAAAGGCTCTTTGCCATATGTCACTGCCGGTGATCAATATCATGCGCTACAAAACCGATGCGGTTGACTATGTTTATGAGCTGGTATTTATCTTTAAAGGCATTTCGTTAACGTCCCCCGTGGGCGCATATAATTTCCGCAACGTCCTGATGTTATGCGAGAACTTTGGTGTGCAACCGGCTTTCAACTTTGACACTAATTCCGTACCCTTTATTCGCCGCGAACTTATGATCTTGAAAGAAGTCACGGTATATACCCGCTGTGGTTCACCTGATGATGTACGCTCCTTTGCTGACGATAAAGAAAAACAACTGATTGACCGACTGATGACACAGGTACAACTGGCCGCAGAACTGACACCTGCACGGCATGGACGACAATTTAACGGAATTCTGGTCGATGCGTCCCCCTCAGGCTCCACAACAGGTTTTATTTTTTATTCTGAGCCTGACTTTCCGCAAGGCCAGTTTGTGAGAACGGGCGAAGTGGTGTCCTGGGGTACAACCTTCAACGGCATTCGTTACATCGAAACTATTGATGGTTACCGTTTTATTATCACCTTTTACCACGAAAACTGGATGCACAGCTTACGGGAGTTTATCCGGGTTAATGAAAGTTACTTTTCGCTGTATCGCTGGTCTTAATTGGGTTTGCAATCGGAAATAAAAGACTGGTCTGTTGCGTCAGAAAAGTAACTTTGCAGGAGTGACTGGCGATAAAATAATTCATCCCTTAATCGCCACTCTCCACCTTTAAAAAACATCAAATAATTCTCAGGAGTCTATTAGCTTTTTTAGGAGGCGGTTTATCATATTGTTAATTACAGAGAGGGCATTATGAATAAACTTAGTTTTCAAACCTCAGAGGTCAATGCAGTTAATATGATTAATGCGCTTGGCTATTCTCTTAAAGATGTCGAGTCCTACTGGCAAGGCGTTAATCAGGATAAAGTGCCTGTTCGTTGGTTTTTCCGTGTAACACAGCCCGGTCGCTATTGTGAATTCCAGTTTACGCATGAGACCGCAGGTGATGAAAATGTGTTGAATATTTTCATACTGCAATTTGAAAATCCTGTTGATGATTATTTGTCACGTGGTCAGGTAAATGATGTGCCCGTTTGTTTGACCAAATTCACGTATCTTGAAGAGTTTAAGTTTGAAGGTGATATTTATCAGTCATTCCAGACCGGCATTGCTGAAATCAGTAACCAGGCTCAGTAAAGAATAACCACGCGCCAAACTTTCAATGGCGACCGTATTTATCCGGAGACCAGCTCCGGTGAGAGGATTTCATGGAATACAAAAAACTTCAGGTTGCAGGGTGTGATTTATTTAATCTCCTCGCCCAAATGAATTACACCGAGTCTGATATTTGTGGTGTAAAGCTTCTGAGAACGGGAAAAAATAAGCGGACTGATATTGAAATTCTGGCCTCTCAGATTACGCGTGAAGTGGTTATTGCATTATCCCTGATGAATGTTCCGTCACTTAACGAAGACCGCTATGTGATTGTTGTTCAGCGCCAGGAAGGGCTGATCCGCAATAAAGCGGCCTCTAAAGATAACCGTACGCTGTTTCATGAAACTCACATTCAGCGTGACTTCATCCCGGTATCGAAGGCCACCACTGCTGAGATGAAAATGGTCAACAAACGGTTAAAGGACATGGCGTCACAACGCATGCGTGTTGGTGGGGTGTTCGGTTACGACTTTGTGAGTTGATTTATTCCTGCCCTGGCCTGTGTCAGGGCTTCAATAAATTTACTCTGAAAACTAAGACGGGAGATATCGATGCATCATTTTATGGTTGTTCTGAAGATCCAGACTGGGGAATACATCAAATCAACTCAGTCGTTGATTGCTGCGGATGATGAAGCATCGGCAGTGCGCATCGCCATTGAAGGTGAAGCTCATGGCGACCTGGACTGGGACGACAACGGCGCTTATGATCTCGGCGGAGAGTTTCATTACAGCATGAAGCGCGTAAAGCGTGTTCTTCCAGAGCATCTCGATATTTTACATGCCTATATTGACTGACTCACCATCGTCATTACCCCTGTTCGGGTTACTCCGGACAGGCGCCAGAATTTCAGGGAATTCCATGACCACATTAACGGCTGAATTAATCGCTCAGATTTACGAAGACGCAGAGGGTGAGCTGTCCAATGCGGAAATCTATGAGAAAGCCCGGAAACTCGCTGGCCTGTCTGCTGAGGATATGCAGCTTCAGCGAGAATTTGGCGTTAAAAAAGTGAAAACCAGTGAGATTAAGCACAAAATCCGCTGGTTTCAGCAAACGCTCAAGCATGCGGGGATCATCGAAAAGGTGTCCGGGGTGCGCGGTGTCTGGCAACTTGCTCGCCTGACCGACAAAGGATTACGTGAGCCACGCGCTAATGTTTGTGTCGTCGGGTTTTCTACTGAACTGGGGGTAGGGATTTTTGGGGATGCGAGGCAAGTGTTTGGCAGCGTTCGGGATGAACCTATCACGCTGTGCTTCTCCTCACCGCCGTACCTGCTGCGGAATGCCCGTGCTTACGGAGCTGGCGCTGAAAGCGAAGCCGCTTACGTGGAATTTATCGTCAGGACGCTTGAGCCAATTGTCAAAAATCTGGTCAGGGGCGGAAGTATAGTGCTCAACCTGACTCAGGATGCCTTCGTGCCTGGCCGTCCGTCCCGCTCACTTTATCTTGAACGGCTGATACTCGCGCTGGCGGATGATCTTGGACTGGAACTGATGGACAGACTGGTTTGGGTCAACCGGGCTAAGGCACCAGGTCCCACACAATGGGCTTGTAAAAAACGGGTTCAGCTTGGCGTTTCATACGAACCCGTTATTTGGCTGACCTCCGATGCCATGCATGTCAGATCTGACAATCGCCGCGTCCTGGTCCCGCATACTGAAGCACATCAGAAACTGATTGATGCCGGTGGCGAACTGCGCACGACATCCTATGGTGATGGTGCTCATCGGCTCAAAGCCGGATCGTTTTCGGCACAGACCGAGGGAGCCATTGCAAAAAACACCCTGATCAGGGGGAATCTATGCCCTGATACCCTCTTTTGTCACAAAGTGGCTTCGGAGCTGGGGTTACCCCGCCATGGGGCGACATCACCGACCTGGCTTGCCTCATTTTTCATCGAGTTTCTGACAAAGCCTGGCGAGCTGGTCGTTGATCACTTCTCTGGCTATTTCAAAACGGCAATTGCGGCAGAGCGACTTGGCAGACGGTGGATTGGCACCGATAAAGTGCTGGAGTGGATAGCGGTCGCGAGTCACATGTTCCGGGGGCATCCTGGATTTGAACAGACCCCGCTCATCGACAGCCTTATTGACTCATATCAGAAATGATAAATTGATACTGATAGGTAGCGCTCGAGCGGTGTCACGTATGCCCGGATTGTTCATTGCAAGATCGACAAATTGTTTTTTCATTCCGGGCTGACAGGCACGATAGGCATAGTCGAGCTGGAAAGTACGGCGGTAAAACTGTCAGCGGTAGTGCTGATGCCCGGTTTTACCCTGACCATGTTTTTAAACGGATTCGGTCTGCTCACAAAAAGGGCATTTTACGTCAACTTTAGCCATCAAATGCACTCTGATAAAGAGTGATTTTATAATACAATCAAAACCTTGAACACTTGAACCGTGGGGGCTGCTCAGAAACAGAGTTGGTATAATAAAAACTTAAACCCAAATTTTGTAAGGAGAGCATGATGTTTATCTTTGAAGAAAGAACATTTTTAACCGGAGAAGTATCCGATGAGGAGTTAAACGATGAGGATATTGAATACATAAAGGGTATGAGAGGGGATTACCCCGAGTTGTCACACTGGAGCAATGCAGGTGTATATTTTGCTTTTGGATCATATTCTCAGGACATTTATGCAGTAGGTTGGTTATATGGCGTAAAAAGCCGAGATAATGGATTTCTCGCGTACTGTTATGTTTGTCAGTTATGCCCGGACTTTGATTTCGGCGGCACAGGCTTGTACGATACTGACACCTGGGAACTAGGTGAACAGCAGCCCTGGAACAATGAGAAAATACTACGTCCTTCATGGGCATGTCGTTAATTTAAACCTGAAATGTTTACACTTCTGGTTTAGACCGAGAAAAGTTACTTTTACAATTCCTGAAGACATTCATTCAGGCGTCCCTGGAGAATGAGTTACCATTAATTAGCATGGTCGCGACAGGGGTTAGGCGTGGTAAATCTCGTCACTTCGATTGCCACTTAATGAGGCAAAAATTGAACACTGAACTCTCTGACGATGATATTAAATATCTTTCAGTTCTGTTTGAACGTTTAGGTGCCGTACATAGTGAGTTTGAATATTGCCAGACTATTTTCGCATCTTCACCTGACCGAGTAGAGCAATTAAAGCAGGATGCGGCCGCAGTTATCAACATGCAAGATCGTATTGAACTTTGGGTAACCGGTACGCCCCCAATAAAACGATTCTAGTTCTCGTGTGCTGAAGCACATCTTTAAAAGCGAAAAATCAACGATGAGATTAAATATAATTGCTCCATTAGTGATGCTCCTGACTTCTATTGGTATCCATGCCGAGCCTATTAAGACGGTGAACATACGCACTTTTATGGAAGGTGATAGTTCATTAATTGTACAGGATGTGAAGTCGGATTGTAGATATAACGTCAGCGTTACAACTAAGTTTGTTGATGTTAAGACCTGGTTTGGCGTCACCATACCCAGACAACAAGCGTGGACTATGGTTGTAGATCAGAAAAGCTGTACCGGAATTTACCAGGATGTGAATATGCAAATTGTTCCCGAAAACAAAGCTCTCACACTCCCTGTTAAAGCGGGAACAGTTTTTTATATTTATCCGGAGTGGAATGCATTCGATTAAGTAAAATTTTAGCGTTTCATAAACTGATTTAGATGCCCCTCAAACCTTCCACCAGCTAAAAAACAAACAAACGGGAAGTAATCCTTTGCGTCAGAGCTGACCATTCCCGTTAGCCTTCAGTTTGGCAATGCAGGAAAAGTAACTTTTTGGGGAAACTGATTTTTCCAGGTGTCACGCAAAGTAAAATATCTGTCCTTATTAATCTGAATGCCTGAGTGAGTTAATAATTACCACTCAGCTTAGGCATAAAATAATTAGTATGAATTTTCATAGACCCTATTAGGTATTCCGGGAGGCAGGTTAATATATTCGTACAAATCCGGTAAATACTTTAAAGGAATTCATCATGGCTGATAATCATACTGAAGCATCGTTTTTAATCCCGTGCAGTAAAGAGCAGGCTATGTTAGGAATTGAAGCAATTAATTTTGTTTCCAGTGCGACCGAAGAAGAAAAACATATTCTTTTGAATAAGCAAGAAGCTGAAAGAACGTTGCTGGAAAAACTGGTAATGGCACTGGTTGAATATTGTATGGAGCAAACCTGCTCATACCCTGGCAACGAAAATAATTCATGGGTTGAACAGGAGTTATATCTTCAGTTAGGCACTGAAATTGATTGCGATGGGCTGAATATTTTCTCAGAAGTAGACATTGACCTGAATCATGCGGTTATCTTCACAGAAACCTTCCTTAAGCTGATGGATCTGCCTCATCTGGTGGAAATCAGTGCTGCTCATACCTGCTCTAGCGCAAGAATTAACGAATTCGCGGGTACACTGATCATGGTTTCAAAAGACCAAATCCGTTATCTCAATTGGGAGGAGTTTGCCCGACTTGAACGTGAGGCACATGAAGCTCAGGTTCAGTACAGTCTGTGTGAAGTGATGCATTACAGCGGGGAAAGCTCCAGTAAACAACAGTTCCTGATGACCTCCAAAGCGACTGAATCAGCCTCGGGGAAGGTTATGGACATTCTCATGACCTTTTCTGAGGATGGTGTGGATTATGACGGTCTTATCGTGACCAGCACAGAAGAGAATGACAGTTGCTGTCTCCATGCAGTCCACGCGCTTACGCCTTCAGAGTATGCAGTTTTGGCAAAATACATCCCTAAGGCAGAGGATGTGTATGCCGCAGCTCTCGCTCAGATCAAGGGCGATGATAAAGCTTAACTGCCGGGATTCCGGCGTTACAGCCGGATTGCCGGTGCAGTCAAACGGCAGTCTCATCCTGAATTTTTGATGAAGCAATGCTTACCGCAATAGTCGTTAATCGGTTGTTTCGTACAGATTAGTTGTCAGGAAAATCGCAGGGTGGGGTATAATGAACTCGGCGCTGGAGGCTTTTGCCCCAGCCAGTTGTTTCACTGATTGTCTGTGGCAGAAAGCAGAAAGCCCCGAAAAGCTAATTTTAATTAACTTAACGAGGCCACCTGTGAAAACTAGACACTTACACAGTAGCTTCATACCCGCAGAAATGCAAGGGAGCATGAACATGAAACAGCCACGACAAACTGTTATCTGGTGCCTATTGATAGTGTGTCTCACACTACTGATATTCACCGGTTTAACCCGCAGTAAGCTCTGCGAACTGCGTTTTAAAGACGGTAACAGAGAAGTGGCTGCAACATTGGCATACGAACCCGGTAAGTAGCTGAGCGGC
This sequence comes from Buttiauxella agrestis, assembly GCF_900446255.1. Taxonomy (NCBI): domain Bacteria; kingdom Pseudomonadati; phylum Pseudomonadota; class Gammaproteobacteria; order Enterobacterales; family Enterobacteriaceae; genus Buttiauxella; species Buttiauxella agrestis. Next base: position 177,401 of record NZ_UIGI01000002.1, read on the forward strand.
GGGGATTCGTTCCCCGCCAATCTGATGCTGAATATGTCAGTTGCCAACAGCGCCTTTTTGAATGGGTTTCTCTGCTTGCAGAGGAACCCATTTACCCTTGGTTGATAAGGCTTCCTCAGTCACTCCAGCTTAACTTGAGTATAATATATGAGCCAGGATTTCGAACGCCGGGAACCAGACGCCCTTGAATTGCTAAACAAAGAATCAATTACTGTTGAAGAGGCTGATGCAGCAATCGACAGATGTGTCTGAGTCCTGAATTTAGCAAACGGGAAGGTCACTTTTGATACGCCCTAGGTGCTCGATGCTTCAGTTCCGTTGCACCCTGATAAAGAACATTGCGCCTTATCCCTGAATTCAGACATTGTGAACTGTTTCCCCGTTAATATTAAATATTATACCTGCGCCATATAATTATCATGATGCTTGAGTTGTGAAACTTTCGTATTACTTCGCCGTTTCTCTCGCTAATAACTATGATAATAGTTCACTAACTTTAATAATGTTCGCAAGTTATATTTAATTGATAAATTTATTGCCTTCTGGGTTATTAACCTTTTAAATATGTGTGTCATCATCTTTATATCTCCAGTCTGAATCAGGAATGATTTTATGTTTACCGATAACTCGGTAGTTGATATTTACGACCCTGTAATGCAACAGGCTAACTCCAGCTATTCCCGGAATATTATTTCTGGTGATAAATGGGATTCCGTCTGGCATGCACTCGCGAATGATACTGACCTGAATTATACCGATAAACACGAACCCGTGAGTATGGCGACTCTGATCACCGAGGCCACGTCTGGTATTTATAAAGCGATTACGGATGGCTGGACGATGAGCGTTGGTTTTAGCTCTGGTAAGGACAGCACCGTGGTTCTCCATCTCTTCCTGATGGCGCTGGTCAGAGCGGTGCGCAATGGTACTAACGTCAGCCAGCACCACTTTATCCAGATGAGCAATACGCAGGTCGAGAACCCGGAAATCCATTACCTGGCGACTAACGTACTGGGACACCTACAGAGCTTCATTGATAAGCACAATCTGCCGGTGACTATTCTGGTCGCAACCCCCTCAATGACGCAGGGCTGGGTAGGCCGAATTCTGACCGGAAGAGGTTTGCCATCCTGGAGCAATTCCGGCTCCAGGCAGTGTACCTTTGACTTAAAAATCACACCCTTACGTAAAGCGAAAGCCCGATACATTAAAGGTCTCCCTGATGTTTGCCGCAAGAAAGTTTGCCTGATGCTTGGCTCCCGTGACGATGAAAGCTCATCCCGCGCCGCCAGCATCGCCAGAATGGGTGGGGATGCGACATCCGTAAGGCACACTGCTGAAGGAGGCGAACTTTATCCCATCAAATCCTGGACTACGCAGCAGGTCTGGTCATTCCTGACGGAAAGTGGGTCGGCAAAAAACTTTCTGCTTCCGAGCTTCCAGGAGAACAATTTTGCCATTGCCACGCTTTATAAAGATGCAACGGGCGAGTGTGTCTGGAGTGCTAAAACATCATCAAAATCAAACGGATGCGGTTCCCGCTTTGGCTGCTTTAGCTGCCAGGCGGTCAGTGAAGACCGCTCCATGACGGCACTGATTGCCAACGATCCCGACCGCTATGGCTATCAGGAAGGTTTAAATCGGCTGCAACGGTATCTGACTAAAATTCGCTTTGACTGGAGCAAGCGTAACTACATTGGGCGCACGTTGTTTACCGGAGGGTACATCCGACTCCAGCCAGACGTATTTTCATCTGCGGTGACAGAGCGTCTTTTTCACGTCTGCTGCTCACTTGATTTCGCTGAAGCGAAACGGGCTGAGGCCGTGCGCGAAAAGTTACTTTCCGGGGCGATTGAAAACACACCTCACAACCGAAGAATGTCAAAACCCCAGTTCCGTATTGTTGAGGAAACTAACGTCATCCACGTTGATTTCCTGTGGTCTATCCATTGCTTCAACCCTGAGCCGTTCCGCGCAGTCGCCATCTACAGAAAGGTCTGGGAAGAGGGCGTTCTTGATTTGCTTGATGATGAGCCTGAAATGGAGGCTGTTCCGCGCACCCCGTTGCCTAAAGCTGACTGGTTGCGAATCCCTGGGTCGATTGCAACACGCAGCCATGACGGACTCAGTGATCCGCTGGCAGTGATGGCCTATTTTGATGGTGAGCATGATGCTCGGGCTGCAAGGGCGATTAACACCCCCTCTGGCAAGATGATGGTCGCTTCGTTTGCTGAAGAGGATGAGGTCATGGTCGATGAAGATGCGGCTTCGTTCATTATCTGGAATGAATATGATCAACTCCGCCAGCGTGTTGAGTCGGGTGAGTTTACTCCATGCAGCGCAGCGCAGTATTACCTGCGTTACGGCGTGGTAAGTCTGGCTAAAGGTAAAGGGAGCCTGTTCCATCGACTGGCACAGCGTGGGCAGCTCTATCAGCGAATGGGGCTGTCGGACACGATCCCCCTGCAAACGATGCTGGCAGACCCTCGTCATAAAATCATGACCGATCACGATTATCGTTTACTGGCTGGACGCAAGATTCGCGGAGCGGTTAAGAAGCTACGTTTCTGGACATGTTTTGCGCTTCTTGTTGACCTTCACATCGAGCACCAGACAGCAGTCGGAGAATGGATTATCCGCGCACTGCAACAGGAGGAGAATGTTCGGCAGGATTCTGCGGTTATTTCCGACAAGAACCATATGCTTGACGGTATCTTTTCAGTCTGCAACCTCCGACTTCAGTGGGTCGAAGACCATAACGGGCTGTCCCCGGCAACCCGGCAGTATTTTCGGTACATCCGACAGAAAACACTCGCCTATATCAGGGACTGTATCGCCGCAGGTAAAAAGGATGCTCTTTATGGTGTGATGTGGGAACTGCGGTTACTGGCTGGCAATAAGCGTCAGGCAACCAGCTCTGTTACGGGTTTTCAATGGCTGGATAACGAACTTCCGAAGCCGCAAGGTATTGCCAGCCGGATGCTGAAATCTTACCTCCGCGTGATCATCAAATGTCATGAAGAGGCGGACTCGCGATAACTCAAAATAACCACCAGCCAACCCCTCCGTATTTCGTATCTAACCGAAAGTTGAGGGGAGGAGCCCTGTGATTTAATAAAGGCCGATAAACACAACCGGAGTAGCAAATGAAAAACAAATTACCCACGTTAGTCCAGAGTTTAATTTTTACGGCAATTTTAATTGCTGGTCTGTACTTCTTCAGTGATTTCTTTGCAGATATGACAACCCCAGTCATCTTCGCATGGGTTGTTGGTTTCCTGGTCGTGACCGCAGCCTTTGGTCACCTCGTTGATAAACGTGCCCAGGCCCGGAAGTCTCCACCGGCTCACTGATAATCAACCCTGGCGGAACGGCTGATTCGTCAGGGCAACAAACGGGATGAAACAGATTGATGGGGAACGTAATGAACACAATAACCATTTTTAATACTCGCTTCTCCAACCGTGCAGAGGCTGAGGATGCAGGCGAACTTTATTCAGTCGATGTTGAGTCTAACGTATCAGTTAATGATGTCTGCACCATCAGCGATGCTGTAGTCAATGTGCTAAAGGCAAACAATGGCGTGAAATGCCAGTTTGTTAATCCGCAATAAACTATCGCTGGGTCAAACAGCCGACTCTGGCTGTGATGCTCCCGTATAACGCAAACGGGAAAGGAATTAACGCTAATTAACGCAACACCGGAATATCCCGGCTATCTAACTAAGGACTAAAGAATGTGTAGAGAACGTGATGAAGAAATGAAAGCTCTGGGTCTGTACGATGCTCAACGTTTCAAAGATATTGAAAGTGCCAAAGCTGCGGGTGAGTACCACGAGATCCGTGTTGAAGCTGACATGACCGCCAATGATATTCAGCTTCTGGTTGATACCACCGCTAAAGTTCTGGGTCATACCTTTGGCGTGACTGTCGTTGGGATGTGACCGCTCAGGCTCTTCCGCTACAGCTTCAGTGGTGTAGCGGAAGAAAATTTGCATGAATGCACCAGGGGGCAGAGATTAAAGCACTCCCTATCTTTAAGGAAATTCAGACCATGACGGCAGTTATAATTTCTGAATTAGAAAATGGCTCATTCAAAGCAGAGGATGGCACGTATCTCTATTCCTACATGCCTGGCGAGTCCGTGGTCTGGCGCTGGCGAGGCAGTTACAGCAAGACTGATGGTAGTCTTCACCACAAAGAAAGGGGTTGGGATTCATTATCAGAAGACGAATACCGTCAGATTGTCTCCCAATGGGATGCATTAACCGTAGATCCGCGAATCGAACTACGAGGGTGACAACGCAGGGATCACGCTCCCGTCAATAAAGGCAGAGTTTAAAATCTCTGCCTTATTTTTTAACGAAGAAAAGTAACTTTTTATATTACCGTAGAAATCTAATTCCTGCCCCGTACGCAGGTTTGGTCATGACTGAGCCACAAATTAAAATATCCAAAGAAATATCCACTGACCCTATTAGCATTTTTGCGAGATGAGTTAGCATCTTTTTATCAAACCCAGAGATGGAATAACTCATGTCTACTATTGCTGATCTTCAACAATACTCACAATTGCCTGACTCTATTAAGGTGATTGCCCGGAAAAATTGCCTGAGTACGGAAAACGCGTATTTCCGGCTGGCCTGTCAGTCACTTAAACAAAAGTCCTCATCCAATATTCATCAGGTTGTGAATGACCCCTTTCACATTACCAAACTGGTATCCCGGCTTGCCTGGCTGAAGCGTCTGACCACTGACGTCCCGTATTTTGAGAAATGCATTGAAGAAAACCTGTGCATGTTCTCACCCTCCGGTGATTTGTACCTGTTTACACAAAAATGCTTCGCCAGTGATTTATTCCATCAGCCTGTAGAAGGCGCTGTCCAGTAATGGAAAGAGATCGGGCAGGGAGTCGGTCTGGATCGCCCCTCAAAATCGTCTCTTAACGGAAAAGACGCGGCTGGCCTGTGTTGTACCATTGAATTTCTAAACCTGATAACGGAGAAAGTATGAGCCATCCTGAGGCAATTCCAAATGATGTCACCCCATTCCACATGACGGAAGAGCAGCAGTGCCAGGCCATCAGGGACCGAATCCATATGGTCGTGAATGGCTACCGTAATACCGTTCCACCAACACATATCACCAGAAAGAAATACCGTATCCGTTTTCTTCCTGTATCGCTGATCGCCGCTTGTCTTGCCGTGGGCTTCTCGGAGCGGGAAATTATTAACGTCCATCTGTACTTTCTTATCGCTGTACCTGTCCTGGGTTATTACGTTTTCAAACAGGTGCAATCCGGGGATGGATTCATTCATGTGACACCCGGTGAAAAATTCTGGCGTAACGACATCATTTCGGACGCTGATATCCTGCTCCTGAGTGAGAACGTGCATATTCGGGACTGGCTCAACAGGACGCTAAATGAAACCCATCGTTTGACGTACACCCTGCTGGCAGAGAAAGGGTATCGAATCGAATGGCTGGTCAGAGACGAGCGTATTATTTATGAAAAAAAACGTATCCGGCAGGTTATCAATAATGCATAACCCTGGCCGAGCTTCATTATTGAGTGAAATTATGACACCTGTTAAGGGATGAATATGCAACACGAAAAACCGACAGCTACTGAAGTTGAAACCACTCTTGCAATGATCACCAATACGGTCGACAGCTATCGCAGCAAAGTTCCTGCCACTCACTTCGAAAAGGGGTGGTATCAATGGGATCTGACTACCCAGATTATCTTTTATGTGTTTGTAATCGTATGCTTTTTTGGCAATGACATGGGTGATGCTGTCGTTGGCGGGGTCCTGGCTTCGCTCATCGTGTACGCCATTTACGGTCAGTTCCGGGGCGGGACCAAACTAAGGATTGTGACCTGGAGACCAGGCTATGCGTTTTGGGTGGGCGATAATATTTCTGATGCTGATCTGGTTTATTTAGGCCAGAACCGATTTATCAAAGAGTGGTTAATCAACCGCTTAAAAAATTCAACCGTACCGACTTATACGCAACTTAATAACGCGACTGACTCCATCACCAATATCATCAGCGGGCACCGCAAGAGTGCTGAGCTCAAACGGATTCAACGTGTGATAAGTTCGAACTGACAGGCCCTCTTGCCGGAGAGAGGGGAAGCTTTGACGTATCTCTCTCCGGGCAGGCTTCAGCTTCATGGTGAGTGAAGCGGTTTCGTGTACCTGTGATCACTCCAGGAAAACTCATTCAGAATGCATTCGGGAAGAAAATATTCGGTCAGATTATATGTGGTTATTAATATAAATAAAGCCTGAGTCCGGAGTTATATTTATCAAAAGAAATCTATAAATAATTTCCAATACCCTATTAGCTATTTTCGAACACCTGGTATGATTTACTTATATTGAACAGCCGGGGTAGAGAAAATGAATTTAACAAAACAAAACTTTCAAAAAATGGTGTCTGATTTAATTGATGCTGGTGCATATTGCATTAGTCTCGACTCACCCCCTGGCCTTTGCGTTCTTGAATTGACCTGGTTTGATATCAACGGAAATTATAAGAGCTGTCTTGTTTGCAAGTCTTCTACTAATGAGGGCCGTAGTGGTCAAAGTATTCGTTACGGACGCTGGTTAGATGAGTCGAAGCTATTGAAAGCTGATCTGATTCTGCCAACCGTGGAAATGTCCGCAACGGACATGCTTGAGCTGTGCAAACTGGTGCTCACCAACGTGTCCCGGTCCTGTGAAAATATTTATAAAGCGCCATCGCAGAGCGACAGGGCAATTATTATGAAAGGCACGATGAAGCGTTTGGGTGACTATGAGTACACACGGGAAACCGCAAAGTGGCTAGCCCGCATTTTACCACTGGATGGCTGTTACCCAATTTCAAGTTTTAAAGAGAGTGCAAGCATTGCCATTGCTGATATCAACCGTTTATTAGCCCCATCTGACCTCAACAAGGTGCGTGAAGACAAGCTGGCAGAAGCGCGCAAATTATCGCAAGAACTGAGCCACCTTATTGGAAGCCTTGTCGATACCTACAGTGATGTGTCTCATTGTGGCTCCAGCCATGCCAAAAATACGTTTCTGGGGTTGGTTGAACGTTCGAACAACCTCTCCAAAGGCATCATGAAAGCACGTTTGTAGAAGGCTGATAGGTCGGGGGGAAACCCCGGCTTAATGGCCTGTCCTGCGCCCCGGACGTAAAGTTACTTTTTGGAATAACAGCAGGATTTATAACTTTCAGTACGTTAACGAATTAAATAAACAGGAAGATGATATGAAACTAGAGTCAACTATTCAGGGGTTAGAAATTATGGAGTCCTGGCTTGAGGACAACATAAATTGTGGTACGGATATTATTTTCGACAATGACGAAGATAATACCGATTCTGAAAAAGCCCTTCCTTCCATTCAGAACGCCCTGGCTGTTCTGAATGCGCTGGACAAAGTAAACCTCAATAATTGCCTGCATTGTGCGCAACTCATTCAGGAATCGACGGCTCGTGGTGAAGTGGCTGATCCCGGCATGACCGCGCAACTGGTCGCGTCTTTGCTGGCGATTAACGGAGTGAAGACATCCCAGAGTGAGGAGTTGACTCATGGTTAGCGAACACGACAGCTTGATCACCAATGCGATGCTCAGTTCACTTGAGGGATACGCAAGCCTTATCCTCGACTCGGTTGAATTTGAGCTCAAACGTGAATTGACGCAGGAAGAGGCCCAGGTCGTTTACCTGAAGGTTAAGCATGCTGTTGAATTAGCATCAACCGTTCCAGCAAACGGCGTTGACAATACGCTTCGTGAGGCAGTTCGACAGGCCCCCACCACGAAGCTGGAAGGGTTACCTCCTGAATGGGCCGCTTACTTAAGAACAGTAACGCCGTTGCAGGTGGCATATCTGATTGCTGATCGAGACCAGTTGATGATTAAGGTGGAAGAACTGGAAGAGAACCAGCAGAAAATCGAATCCAAATCAGCATTTTCTGACGAGAAGCTTAAGGAGATTGAGCGGCACCGCGACAACTCACTGCTGGGGCATTTACCCGCTGACCTGGCGAGAGAATTACGCCAGACCCGAAGTCGACTGGGTAATTATTACAGCCTGCTTAAACGTGCCGATGAATCAGAAGCACGGGTCAGGCAACTCGAGTTACCCGTGAAACTTCCGGCAGGTTGTGAAATTAATGGCTTCACGATGCTCATTGAAGCTGAAGTTGTAGCCAGACTACAGGAATCAGGCATTCAGACTGTAATTTACAAAGGTGTCAAATAATTGATTTGCCAGGATATAACCAATGAGGGTGGCTAAATAATGTCTGTAAATTTAAAGAAAGGGCTGGCGTATCTTTCGCTTAACGCAGTATCCCTGGTAGCGATTCTGACGATTTGGGCAGTCTTAATGAATAATTCGATTATCAGATCAGAATGGTTTTACTGGCGAGCGGGACTTCTGGTTGTAATCGGACAGATGATTTTATTTTCCCTTTTTATTAAGGAGTTCAATAAACCTTTGTTTGGTGCTGCTCTGGCGTTCGCACCCATTGTTTTGTGGATTATCTATTTCGGATTCAAGAGCTATTTATATTGGCATATGGACGCAGATGCCGTTAGCAACTTACATATGCCTTTTATCGGCGGTATTGGAGAATCTGTGGTTGTCGGGCTATTCATTATTTCGGATGAGTAACAGAAATAAGGGGCAGGGCATTTTATGGATACCGATGAGCTTAAACAGCGGATAGCTGCTGGCGATTCAGCCTATATGTTGCTGGATGACGCGATGCCGAGAGCTGAAAGTCGTTTTAATCGTGCGGCTGATAACCTGGCGAAATTGCTTAAGGAGATTCGTGAGCATTTCCCTGATGCGCGATTTTATACCTCGGGAGGTGATGGGTTTTGTCTTGTGCTTGGGGATACACATTCCGGTGAGGCTGAAATCCCTAACCATGAACTCGCCGCGTTGCAGTCATCCACGCTGAAGGTTATGGGGGGCGACTGGTAAGGCACCGATTCCGCAAACACTGAAAAGAGGAGGAGTGGCGTTGAAATTAACGCGGACTCAGAAGGAACTTCTTAGACGGCTGGAGGCCGGAGAGAAGATAGAACGGGGGGCTCACGACCAGTTCCGCTGGAATGCTGACGGTAAGACGTGTTCCCGGACGGCGAGGAGACTGCATTCAGCCAGGTTGATTAGGTGCATTTTCACCACGACAGGTATGAGTGATGTGCAACTTACTGAGGCGGGAATCCGGGTGCTGGAAGCAGACGGAAGAAAAATATCTTAACCTGGGGTTGCAGGTATTGGTCGTGACGGTAGTGAGCTGGAAGAAAAGGAAAGCATATGGCGAGACTTAGCTTTGAGAAAAGGGCGTTGTTACTCAGGACTGTGGAAGCATTTTCAGTAATGTACGGCGACTGGGAAACATTATCAGCCGAAGAAACACAGGAACGAATAGGGGGTGGCGACATCATGGTTGCAGGTTTAGCTCACGTAACAGGATTTAAAGAAGAAGAAATTATTAGTGCAGCAGTGCGCCAGGCGAAGAAGCGGTAATTTTTAAGCTTTTGTTAAAAGCAAAGTAGTCATTTCATAGAGGCTGTTTTTTATCTGGTATTAATGAAATAACACACGACTTGTATTTAAGTTTCGATTATTCATCTCGCCACTGCCAGCAAACAGCGGCACATTATTAATGTTATCCCTCGGGATTTCACATTTAAACCTGTTCAATTACCTTTGGGCATCAGTGAAAAAGAAGTAATTTTTTTTCTGATGCCCTATTAGGTTTTTTCCATTTCGGGTTAATTTAATTCCATGGTGAACAACCAGGCAAGTGTGAATTGTTTAGATATAAATCACCCTACTGTATTTAACCCCGCACATAAACCATGCGGGGCTTTCCTCAGGACCTAATGCTATGCCCAAAAAACTGACAATGGCTCAGATTTACACGCTCAGACGGATTAAGTCGGGTACGAAATACCAGCTGGACGGGCGCAAAAAAAAGGGCCGGGAGCTGCGGTATAACGTGTTCAGCCGGGTTTATGAAGGCATGAATTGTTCAAGCATTCCGGTTCTGTTCAGGTCAGGGCTCATCAAATTCACAACTGATACGAAGGTTGCGGATTCATTGTTTCACAGTGTTGAGCTGACTGATGCCGGGAGACAAACGCTGGAAGAAAGCAAAGAACGTTAAATTTTACGACTGGCCGCGATACAACTTTTATGGAGCTCATCATGATTAAGAAAGCTGATCCAATTGCAAACTTTAACCCAGAAATCATCTATCTGGTGTCTGGTCGTGTTTCCGGGGAAGACGATGATATCGCGATGCTTGTTGAGGCGGATTCGCAGGGTGAGGCAGAAGATAAGTTTACACAGGAACTGCAACGCATCTGGGATGATTCGTCTGCCACGGTTTTGGTCATCTCCAGTCAGCATTTCAGCACTGCTTTTACGCAGCGAGTACGGTGAAGATTGCCAGCATGGTAGCCAGGTGCAGAGCCAGGTTATCGAGCTGGGGTTATTGAGGGGAATACAGGGGAGAGTTATGGAACACAGGCTTACAGGGCTTCAGCGCTTCAGTCCAGCAGTCAGCATTATCCAGATAGACAGTTATATCCACTGGATGGCGCATGGGGCGCTTAGCTTTGATGCGGAGTATCAACGTGAATACGTTTGGGGGCATGCCGAGCAACAGGCATTTCTGGCAACAGCGGCATCAGGTTTCCCGCTTGGACATGTGGCTCTTTGCCGCTTGCCCGACTGGGGCAACATTGATGGACCGTATATTGAAGTCGTGGACGGCAAGCAGCGGCTTGTGACTATGAAGCTGTTCGTGAATGACCAGATAGCTTTCTGTCATCAGGGTAAAGAATTCTATTGGTCTGATCTTAACCGCACTGAACGGCGGATTTTCACTAATGCCTCGCTCCCGGCAATCAAGCTGGATGACGCGAACTTAAGACAGAGGCTGGAGTTTTTCTACACAACAAATTTTACAGGCGTTCCTCAGAGCTGTGACCACAAACGCCGCGTGAGTGAAATGCTGCATGCAGCAGGAAAGTAACTTTTCGAATACTTCTGACCACACCGCAACAAATTATGGAGAGTTATTCATGAAAGCATACGGGAAGTCATATTCTGTACAAGGTTGTACTTGCGCACTGTGCCGCTCACGTGGATACAGAAAAGGTAATGGCTACGGTGATGCTCTTCGTGCCAGTAAACACCGCGCCAGGCAGCAGGCTAAACGGGAAATCAGTCGGCTTCTTCCTGTGTAAGATGTTGGCGCAGGGGGTGATAACGATGCGGGGATATTGTTTCTGTTTAAATCCGACCAGGCTGAAGTGATAAAACTTATATGACAGCTTATATCCCTCCGTTACAGCGCGACGATATCGACCGTAGACGTTTTTCACGGTCACCCAAAAATACCTCGTTTCAGTGAGGCCAAGTATCATGACAATTGAAAACGCATCATTCATCGAGCGAGTACTCCAATACTCACGCGACCTGAAAAAAGCCGCCGAGCATTACATGGCTATCGCCAATAAAGACGTGCCTTATTACGATAAGGCTATGGCCCGCCAGCCGTTCGATAAACTTTTGGCACCGTCCGACCTTACGTTAATGATTGATTTGCTCCACGCTCAAAATACAGAGCTGGAGCAGTACCGTAGCGCGGCTAAAACAGCTGTAGCGTGGACTGACTCAGAAGAGTTAAGGGATGCGGGTAATAGTGGGTGCGGGTATTTATTCCCTATTGGCGGTACTGCGAATAAGTTTGCTGACCCACGCCGCCAGGTAATGCTCTATCAAGGGCCGAGCATTCCCACGCCGGAGCTTCCAATCTATCAACTCAGGGATTGGCACTGGTACGATGCTGAAAAGCGCATTTACGAAGAAGTCACCGAGGCTGGGGGCGAGGGCCGCATTGTTTACGCTGCACCACCAGCGCCACCGCCAGCCCTTCCTGTTTATCAATATCGTATCCGCAACAGCTATAACGGGCAGGCTTCAGCCTGGCAGACCATCAACCGTGATCAGGTAGATTTTGTGCTGAAGGCCCAACCGATTAACGCAGAGTTTCAAATAATCAGTGCGGCTGAATACGCCGCCGAGGAAAAGCAAAGTGACTGACGAAATTAAGACGTGTGAAGGCTGCGGCAACGAAGAGCCAGAGCGAATTGAAACTTGCCCACACTGCGGAGCTGATAAGTGCGACCTGTGCGATATGGGCGATAACGTTGAATGTGGCAATTGCCCGGATGAGGGTTAACACTGATGGCAAAACTAACCAAAGCGGAACAGAAGTGGCTGGATGATATGCAGGCGGTATTAAACCGTTGTCCGTCTAAGCGCCTGGGCTTTTACACCATGGGTGATTACAGCGTACACGTCTTTAACCTCGCTCAGTTTGATGAGGTTTGTGCGTTGATGGATAAGGGCAAACACGATTTTCACCAGGCGACCAAAGCCACTGACGCAGATTTTTATGAATCGCTGGAATTTCCGGCTCAAGTTCAAAGCACAGCTGGCTAGACGAATACCTGTTGGAAAGATTTCAAACCATGCTACGTATCCAAATATTGTAACTCCTACTGCATACCTTAAGCGCTGGACAGAGCTGGGAGTTTGTCTAAAACTTATAAAAATAATATATGGTGGTTTAAATATGTGAATACTTAATGGGGGCTGTAGAATAAAGATGTATTACAGTCATTATTTAGCTTGCTGAAATAGTGACAGAACTAAATTGAATTGTTGATTTTGTGGTATAGCTTCGCTGAATGTACATACTAAGGGGTATGCAATGAAACTGAGAATTTTGTTATTCCTTGCTTTATCAGGGTGTAATAGCACACCTAATGGCAGTAACAACTTTAATATCCAACAGTTCACTGAAGTATCAAAAATATCCATGTACAAGCTTAACAGAACCCGACCTATTGATTATAAAAGTGAAATGCCCCTGAAAGGACTGGAGGATATATGTTCTCAGTTTAACTTCTCTCCTGAAGAGGAGAAAACCACGATAATGAATTTACTGGCTGAGGCAAATTATAACGATCCAATGTTCGCAAATTTAGGCCAGGGCGAAGACTGGACCAAAACGAGAAACCGGGTTTCACTTCGTCAGGCCGATTTAGCTTACCAGGTTTGCTTGAATGCTTACCAGGCCAAAACCGGAATGAAAACTGAGGTTATAAAAATGTGAACATTAGAGCTTTACGACAGCCCCGAGTCGAATAAAAGTACCTTTTCAAAATGTTTATCTTGTTTTTATTCATCTTGTACTCCGTTCATTTAGCAGAAAATGATTAAACGTAGATCAGTCGTCTGAACAGAAGTTGCTGAATATCCTGACGTTGTGACATCACGGCATGGACTGTTATAACGCTGTCGTCCAACGAATACAAAACTCTATATCCATCGGGTGTATTACATTCCCGATATTTTGCGCAGCCGATTTTAAGCAGTTCCGGGCAGACCTGACATCCCAATGGAAACTTCCGTACTTTACTTTCGAAGTGATCGAGAACCGCAGGGATCACACTGGACGGGTCAACATCAAGCCTTCTCAGATGACTCACTATCTCTTCAAGGCTCACCCTGGCAGTAAGGGTGTACTGGATGGTAATTGAACTCACAGGAGGCCAGCCAGTAACTCGTCTTTTGAGAAAAGTTTGCCATCGGCTTTATCTTTCTCAGAAAGGGTAAGCAGCTTGAGTAATGCTATGGCGTTCTCACGTTCCTGCTGAGCATCGTATGACTCAATTACATACGCGGGTACGCCATTCTGCGTAACCAGAATAGGTTCAGCCAGGTCTAGCGTTGCGGCGTTTTTCTTAACATAACTAATTGTTTCGACTTTCATGACAAACCTCATACTTAGGTTGAGGTTTAAATATAGTCTAAATGAAGTCTTTGGACAATGGTGAACTAACGGCGCTTTCCGCCTTAAATCAGAGCAATTCGCTCAAATAATTTTGTGATAAATCCGCAACCCCCATTGCTATGTACCTAAAATAAGGTACATTCATTTTAAGGGATGGCTATCGAGCCGCCCACTTTATGCCTCAGGGGGCTAAAATGATGACTTCCACAGTTAATAATTTACTTTCTAATGGGTTTTCACCCGTACGCTGCCCGGCAACTCAAGTGGTCATGCCAAATATGACCCGTAATTTTGATGGATTTCATATCAGTTACGCCCGTAGCATTCAGCACTATGGCAGTGATACTACGGCCATTGTTTTGCAGGGCAGGGTTTTCTTGCTTCTCAATGGCTATCACGCTGATGTGCTGAGTGAGGCTGCTGAGCGAAGCGGTATTCATGGCTGCATTGATATCTTTATCGAGCGAATCGGTCAGGCTAACAAATTAAGTGAACATCGTATGGCTGCGGGAATCGATAACGATCTCTTTGAACTGGCCCCTACGGTGCTTGACGTGATTGGACAGGATTATATGGACCGGCTTATGCAGGCGGTAACCAATGAAACGGAAGAATAATATTGGAATATGACAAGAAGGCGGCTTTAAAGCTCGCAGGGCATGCACTTTTCGGGGAGCGGTGGCAAACCGAACTGGGACGCGAATTGGGTCTGTCAGATGGCAGACGCATTCGCCAGTGGCTCTCTGGCGACCGAAATATCCCCGAAGGTGTCATGAAGGATATTTCCCGACTCCTGGCCGAAAAGAAACTGGAAATTGAGCGGGTAATTGCAGGGTTCCCGCAGATCCCCGACTGATGCTATTACCCCCAGGCTACATATGAAAACGCCGCCAGAGAACATAATCCGCAGACAAAAAACCAGTTGCGACGTTCTTTGCAGTGAGCCTTGCTCTGCGGGGTTTTCGCTCCTCTTTTTAAATCCTCATCGGTATAACGTTCACCAGCCCTATCCGTCGTTTCAGGATGAAGGAACTTAACCATCAAGAAGCATTTGATTGCCAGTGCGAGAAAGCCCACTTTTAACGCTATATCAATGATATTAACAAAGTCCATGATTACTCATTCTTGACGTTAAACGTTTAATTTAGGCCGTAAGTATATGACAAGCCCGACATTGATTCTATGGATTCAGGAATGGTTTATATGAACTTCTGATTTCAAATGTCAGGTCTGTTTCCTTTAAAGAACTCCGTCACTGCCTGGCCTACCCAATCACCTCGTTTCGCAGGTATACAATAAAAGCTGGCGATGGCATCACCTGATAATCAGTATCGTGAGAGAACTCAGGTTCAACGGTCAAACACATGTTCGATTATTAATTTAACCCGCCAATATATTAAACCCCGGACGGAATCGAAAGTAACGTCACACCCGTCACTTCTATAAATACCCCTTCATTTTCCGTCTGTAACTCCCTTAGGATTTTAAGCCTCAATGATATTCTGTTGCTCATACAGAAAAGCTAATAACAGGCGAGGTATATATGTGCGCTACTAAAAATATCAGCCGACAAAATGGTGACTCACTATTTGATGCCATTTTCTCAGACCTGACGTCATTCCGGGAAATTGAATATCGCCGGATGGTCCAGAAAGAAAATGTCACCATGCCTGGTTGCGGTCGAACTATTACTGAAGAAAAAGTAACTTTCGATAAAGCGGGGCAGTTGAATGCAGCGTAATCATCCTGCGGTCATGGCGCCCATCCCGGAAACGGCCAGACGCCTGTCATCCATACAGAGTGATGTTTTGTTTGTCCTCTACGGCATCGAGCAGAGAGTCAATATCAGCCAGATTCATGCAACCAGAATACGGGCCTTATTGAATAACAACCGGAGAAGTGATGTGCATGCATCTAATTTCAGGTGTTCGTGTCGCACCCTTTCTTCCCGTGAATTGCTGACCCTCGTACATGACGAAAAATTCAGGCTGCTGTTGTCCCTCACTGAAAAGGGCAGAGCCATGGCAGCAACCTTAGCCGAGGGCCAGCAGTGATCAGCATTATGGGTTTGAGGCAGAGGTAGGGATGTCCAGCTATGGCTGTAAATCAGGAAAGTTACTTTTTACCCACAAAATCGGACTGGACAGATGCATGCGGGAAAATGATATGTCGGGGTTTTAATGTAATCCCTGGGGGCGGCGGCAGTTTTATAACGGTGGTTCGAATCCGTAGTTAGGTGGATAACCTTAGGATTATGCTTCTCTTTTCCCTAAAGGTTGAAAGCAGAAACGGTATGGTTACTGTGTGGATTTGTTCACTTTCTTCCCATGAGCCTATTAGGTATTTCAGGATTCGCGTTACAATAAATACATTACTAAGGAGGTTCACATGGATTTTTTCATCATCAAAGATTTGGTACTGCTTTGCATCGGTATTGCGTTGCTGATTTTTTTCACGCTGAAAAAAGACAAGCCCCGCAAAGTGACGCCAGCAGTGAAGCCGGTAATCAGTACTACGAAGGAAGCTATGACGCAGAGTGAGAGAAATCGGGCTATCCGTAAGCAAGCATTAGATGATTTGAATGACCCTTGCGATGTTTCTTGCCCTTACAATGTTGTCTCGCCTTTAAATCCTCTCAACCCTCTCAACCCTCTCAACCCTCTCAACACAATGGATGAGTGATGGAAAGAAAGACGGTTTTTATCTCACCAGCCATAGTTCCGTACCGCCGTCCAAAAGGTGATCTGGACGGACGGTACAATTCACAGGCTTATACAATGGTCAGTGAGTGGGTAGGTTACTGCCAGGCAAGCAAGTATGAAATCCTGCCTGACAACGCAGCCAAGCCCGTTCAGCTACATTACCGCAGTAAGGGGCTCAGGTTTCAGCTTTTGCTGGTAGCTGATGGTTTCCCACAAGAGGGGGCAATCCCGACAGATATTTATCTTTTGCCTGGTATGCCACTGTATGACGCCATGCTCAACATGCAGCTTGGCTGGCAGTCGATCCCTGAATTAAATCCGTAAATTAACGGTACTTAGTTTTTTTTCCTCCCAGATAATTCAGTATCCGACCATATATTTTTACAAACATAAACGTCACCAGATACGTAAGTTTCATGCTCTGGTTAAAGCGCTTATTCAGGCTATTAATGTGAGTGAGATCCGTTATCAGCCCAGGAGTTAAGCGCCTGCTGATAATTTTATTCCTGATAAAAGTAACTTTCTCAGGATGGATGATACTCATGTCCTGTCTACGCTTTATGTTGTCCTCCATCTCCTTCATGCCCATGCATAGCCACTCAGGTTTATCGCCCTTGAATTTGCAGGGGCCATTGATCAGTACAACGTTTACACACTCAAGCTCAGGGTCATCCATGATGTGCCTGATGCCATGTATATGGGCTTCGTTCTGACGGAAGGGATTGTTCAGTTGGAGTCTATTTTTGTGTCTAAATTTCAACCATTTCTTTTCATTTATATCCCCGATAAGTGTGCCAACATAGTTCTTTTCCTCAATGACATAGAGGCCGTGAGTTGTCACCAGCACATGATCAATTTGAGTGGTTCGTCCACGAGGCATAAGCACGGTGACATCGCTAAAAAGACCCGCCTTGTCATCAGGAAGAAGTCGGGCAATCATCCCGGCCGTTTTCCGCTCCTTCATATCGTTTTTAATCATTTCCAGTAGACAGAAAATGACTGCGATAAGTAGGGCTACACAGACGCACAGTGCGATATTGAACAACATCCCTGTATCCATTGGTTTATCTCATTGTTGGGGTGCTGGTGGACGAACTGGACTCAATACCGGCCAGGGTGTTGTTGACGTATTCCAGTGATGAAGCAAGGGAAGCGAACATGCCCAAAGCCGAACGCAGGTTTCGCTGGGCCTCGTTGTACACTTTAAATTTATCTGTACCGTAAAGCGTGGATAATCTCTCCCGCAGCTCGACCGTGGTAACGTCAGCATCAATCAACCCGTACTTGATGGCCGTGGGTGTCATCCAGATTTTGCCAGAGTACAAGCCAATCGATTGGGCCTCTTCGGGACTCACAATTTTTCCTTTTCGACCGGCCTCGACATCCGAGATAAATGATTTATGCATGCCATCAAGGATTTCATCCTGCATGAACTCCCGGGTAGTGGCGGTCAGGGGGCGGTAGGGATCAAGAGCATTTTTGAATTCACCGGCAATCAGTGTTTCGTTTCTGACACCTACGGTATCCATAACCTTCGATACATCCCAGTGCTCCATTCTTACCCCGATGCTGCCTATAAGGGCATTGGAATCAGCATAGATAGCATCAGCTGCGGAGGCTGCGTAATAGCATGCAGATGCGCAGATGGTTTTAACACTGACGATGACCGGCTTATATGCAGTTCGGTCATCGACATTAAATTGCCCCACACCTGAACCCAAAATAGAAAGTACATTTTTTTTGACCGCAGCAACTTTGCTTAAATCTGGAGAGGGGTCATTGCTGGTGGACGGAAAACCGCCTGCATTAATTAGCTTAATCTGGCCTTTGGGATTGTGTAGTTCCTGAAGCTTACGATAAATCAGAATGGCATCAGATGGGCCGCCACCGCCTGACTCCGCCTCAATAAGTACAGCCCGTACGTTCGGGTTGTTGTAAGCTTTGGAAATGGCTTGCGCTATTTCAACCCCATCACCGGTGCGGGAGCCGGAGCCCATCTCTCCCGTTATTTTAATGACAGCTATATGAGTCCTGTTTCCTTCAGTCTCCATGTAATTGTCATACAGGTTATAAAAAGAAAACCCAACAGCAATAACGGCCACACCAGTCATGACCATTTTTGACGCTGCTGTTATTTTAAACATGCGAAAAAAGCGATCTGCCTGTGAATTAAAAGATTCGTTAAATGTCGCTGGTGGTTTAGTACTTTTCTTTTTGAACATACTTTTGCCTTACATGAGTTTCTGATAATTGGACCACAACCTGTTGAGAGCGATCCCGAGAATGAATAATGCCAATGGTGGAAATAATTGCGCAATGTTATTAAATAACGACATGTTAGGCATCAATAAGTAAATAAGTGTCAGCCAACCTATCAGCCAGAACCCTTTCAACCAGACTCTGTAAAACTGAATCGTGACATTACCAAACACATACCTTTTCAGTTTCCATTGATACATTCCATCAATTATCAATGCAGCAATGAACGGAAGAAAAACAAAGAGCCAGCCCAGAACCAAGTGCCAGCGATAAATTGACTGAAAAACTAAAAGCGGAATGTTTTTAGCTGCGGTATAAAAAAATGACATAAACATACCCGCTGCTAAATTAAATCCCTTTTCACTTTGCTCTATATCCTTAACCTCGGGCACAAGCACTCTATTGAGGTATTCAACCATGCCAAGATCATTTGCTAAGTAGTTAAATGTCAATTCAGCATTTTTAGTTACGGCTTGCCACTGCTCTGTAGGGATGATGGATTTGCTCGAAACTATTTCATCCCTGATCTGGTTGCTCAGTTCGTTAGTATCTTGTATGAACAAACTGTAGCCAAGATAAAATAAAAGACCAAGGTAGATAAACGATTTGAAAATTAGTTTTCTCTGGCTATTTGAGTCTGCCATCTCACGTCCTCCACTCTCTCAAAAGTTCTTTATGCTCAGAATGAGTTCGGTATTGATTTTTCCATAGGGTAGGAATTCCGACCTGCCACTGATATCGCTTAGGGATAATATTATTTACTAGCGTATAAGAGGCCATCTGGCGGTGCTCATCACTAAGCCAGTGCAGTTGACCCGGGTCAGGTGTATACACTGGCGAACTGAACCTGTAGGCCAGTCTGGAAAAATCAATAAAGTTAAAACTCCATGGCGTCCAGATCCGATACTCGTCTTTCACTCCTGTACTGTATACCGGGCAAGAGAGGAGGGTGTCGGTAAACTCTTCAACCATTTTCTGGCAGATGCCCGGGCTGTTGATATCAGCTGTATCTTTATCAATGTAAGGAAAAACTGCTTTATCAATAATCCGGTTAAACGCGCTGACGTACAAACAGGTCTGGTCGGGTAAAAATTCAATGCTGGAGAGCAAGCTCTTTTTTAACTCACTCAGGAAGGGTGAATCTTCAAAAGTAATTATCTGCTCATAATCGGTGCCGAGATGTTGTGGCTGCTCAATACGCTTTACCCCACTGAAAGTTACTTTTTCAGGAATTTCAATAAATGGTGACACTGATTTAGTCAGGTCTATAAAAGAGGGAAGCAGGTAGCCACCCAGAATCAGGTTGTTTTTTTGGACATGCTCTTTACGGTGTTCACATGGATCAAAGTCGATATTGAATGACACAACACTCTTGTCATTCGCTTCGGCCACTTCCTTGATCCATTCTTCAGATGGCCCATTGGTGACGGACCAATAGCAGTACTCTCGGTCGCCATATTTGTCTTTTAAAACGAGTTCGCCTTTTAACAGGAATAATTCAGAAAGTGTTTCTGATGCGCTGCGCAATAAACTTATGTCTCGCTCGATAAAGAAACGTGAAGACAGTTCCTGAACCTTTTTCTCTATTGTAGCTATACGGGACACGGCTACGCCAGAGGTGACATGCTGCAAACCCAGAGACTGGAAGCGTCTGTTAACCAGGCTCTTAAAACGTCTGGCGGGTTGGCATAATTGAAATAACTGCGAACGTGTCAAAACAACTTTGTCTGAATTCACTGTATTGTCCTTATGTACTTATCTATTTTTATTTTATTAATGTTTTCTCGCACGGTGAGTTTGTTCACTGGCGTAAAAATCATATCGGTCAGAGTTGTATTTCGTTTCATCTGGTTCTTAGGGATAGCTATAGGAATTTGTCCTACAATTTTCCGTCCATCCTGGAGGCGAGCCACGATATGATGCATAGGCATCTGACCGAGTAATTCTTTTGGAATCGTCTCTTCTCTGCTGGTGGACTTCCTTTCCGCCATAGCGCCAGTGAAGTTATTATGAGGCAAAGTTGTCTCGGCGCCGGTCGTATAAGTCACCTGATTTGAGCTTATAGAGCTTTTGCCAAAGTTATCGATGATAATTGTTTGGGTTGGGTTGTCGTTTACCCGAAGACTTATGTAGTTGTTACATAGACCGGTGATGCGATTCGCTGTTTCCTGGTCGGCAGCTGAAACAAAATCTGAGATTGTCTGAGTACAAACAAATAGAGCAATTTTTGCGGCTCGGCCCTGGGCGAGCAAACTGATCATTGCATTGTTGATAGCGGCATGGGCTTCGTCGATAAAGATACTGATTCGGGAATGCTGTGACATGTCACCGTCCCCCGTGTTGTATCTGCGGCCAGCACAAGCAGTCAGATCAGAAGTAATGAGCTGGGAAACAGCTTTTGCTGTATCTGGATTCGATAAGCCATCCAGAGAAATATATAAAACCCCTCCAGTGGTAAACATACCCTCACTGTTTATAACGTCTCTGTTACTGGCGGGGTATTCAGAGGGCGATAACAACTCATCAAGTGGGCTTTCGGTCAATTTAGCGAACAATGGCATTAATGACGCAGTCATTTTCGCCATATGCTCAGGTTCGCTGGTTGAATAACGAATAAGCTCACTGACTACGTCGATGCCATGGACTTTTTCAGACCCTTCATAATTCATAAAGTGGGCGATGTACCACTCATATAAACGCTTGAAGCGTTCTTTAAACGCGTCAGTACTTGAATAACGTACGATATCGACCCATTTGTCCTGACCGTAGTGTGCTGCATACATGCATTCCATCGCCTGTATAGCCAGGTTCTGAAGGGATTGAGGGCTCTGCATGTTTTTATAAATACTTTTTATTGAGGGTTTTTTGTTAGTTAAGCGGATTCCAGCGATAATTGATGAAACGAGAGATTCAGCAAACCGTACAAACGGGTTCTCTTCTCCAGGCACAATAATTAAGCTTAAAATTCGTGTCGTCAGGTCCGAAACGTTGACAAAACTGTTGCACACATCAATTGCACAAGAGGTTGATGGTTGGCCCGGGTGAAACTGGAAAAATGGCTTCCCCAGTTCCTTACATTCCAGCTCGAGTGCCTGCCGCCAGTCAGCATCGTTCTTGGGGTCAATAACAACAATCACATGACCAAGATGGAGCATTGACGAACTGAGCAACCTCAACAGAATGGTTTTACCTGTCCCAACGTTGCCGGTAATCAAGGTATGCCCATACCAGTTGTCTTCAGTCACGAATAAAGGTAGACGATCATCGACAGCAAATATGGCATTGTCGCCACCCATCTTCCTTGCCAGTGAGTCAAAATGCCGGGTAATCGGGTTCAAAACGAAAGGTAATTTTATTTCCCGTTTGTCGCTTGAAAGGTTGATGATTTGATAAACCCTGTCCCCATGCTCTGACCCCCATTCATAACCATCACATAGATAGGTCATTCTTGTAGGAAGCGATTTGTTTTCCTTGTGTGCGACTTCCTGAGCGATGCGAAAGTCTCTGTCATTAGAGAAAACGTCACTGTTGTTGATAGAGCGGAGATCATTGAGGGAGATAAATAAAAATTTTCTCTTAAACACGCGCCAGTGGGCATGGAAATACGGGGCCGCAGTCCAGACTCTGTAAATACACAGAAGGAAAAGCAACAGTGCTGAGTATTTCACGACCGGAGCCATTTGCGTACCATCTGCCTCATAGCCGACATACACCATGAATATGGGAGCGATAAACAAAACAATGGCACTTCGGTATTCCAGTAATGGACGATACAGATTTTCCTGAGCATGCAGATTGGTTCTTTTTGGGAGTGCCATTTATAGCTCCTGACTTTTCTCGATTTCGCTAATAATGTGTTCAAAGTGAAGGTCCGAGCGTTCCCCGGCCACAATTAATTCGGCAATGTTTATCTTGCTGCAAATCATAGTGACGGTTTTCTTTACCTTAACTTTGCAGGTTGGAAATTTGTTGAGGAGTTCAATGAGGGCTTTGTTATCGATTCGTCTGGTCCCAACATAAAGAGCACCTCCAAAAACGATAAGGGAGTGATAACTCACCACTGACTGTTTGGTCTGCTTCTTCGACGTGACTAGTGCCATAAACTCACCAGCAAGGTTTTCATAGTCCACTTCAAGGGGGGTTGAGTCAGACGTTATTTCGACCTGAACAGTGGAGGTTACATTCTGGGTAATGGGCTTATCAGTGGAATTCAGCGTCTTGCCACTATTTTTCTGCGTGTCGGGGGACGCTGCCTGCTCAGTTTGGTCTGGGTTCTTAGCCTGTTGCAATTGACCTGAATTTGTCACCAGCTCAGAGCTGCCTTTTCCCTGTTCTGTGAAGCCGAAAAGCGAATTTGATTCGGAGATCCGAGAAAAGATGCTGGTTAACTGCGGTTGGACTTGCAGTTTTTTAATCGGGGCGGTGACAACAGGCTCAACGGTCTGTGGTAGAGCTGGTGGTGTGAGTGTCTTATCTGGGGCAACTTGTTCGAGAACAATGACATCCTCGCCCTGATGCACATGCGAGTCCTCAATATCAGTTTCAGAATATGAGTTCACAACCTGTTCTATGCTGGTATTTATGGCATCTACGGAGTCATCATGTGGCGTTTGATGCAGCTCAGACAAGACTGATTGCTCCAGCTCCATGTACACATCATCTAAACATGACTCAAGATTCAGGCTTTCGTCCCAAAGATCCGGACCTTCAGATAAATAGGCTGGCGGTGAATCGTCATCCATCCCCGGATAATTTTCCGGAGGAAGTGGTAGAGGCTGATGGTCCGTTAAGTTTGGTTCTTCAGCCTCTTCATGACGTTCACTTAGTTCTACGGTCTGATAGAGGCCGGAATCAAGGAGAGACTTCAGTTTAGTGGTCCTGAGGTTTCGTCCACTCATCTGATATCCAGCAAAACTATCACCCAGCGCAATAATTGCGATATTGTTCTCGTCCCTGATGACCCACTGCCCATCAAACGAACCTTCCCGGAAGGTCTGCTGGAACAGCCCGGACTCGGCTAGATGGCTCTCTTCAGTTCCCGGGGCAAGTAAGATGATTTCACTTACGACTGCATATGGCACACCGTCCACCAGGCAGATGGCTGATTCGGGTATTTTGGTGGTAGTAAACAATTCTGTCAGAGCGTCAATTACGGACGTTTGCTGGACTAGTGCTTCATCTGGTTTAACTTGTGAATCATCAGTAATGTCCGGATACGGGGTTTTCTCTTCGTTATCCTCACGGGGTTGATCCACAGCAACTGAAGAGTCAGTGTTTGATTCTGCTGAATCCGATTTAACATTAACTGTCTCTGGTGAGATAACTTTTACAGAATCCGCTTTCTTTTGTGCAGCAGTTTCAAAACTGTCATTTACCGTAATGACCTCTTTGCGTCCAGGCATTGGGCGCAAGAATTCGGATACATTACGGAATTCATCAATAAGAATAAGGTCCCTGTTCTCATTAACCGAAAACAACCCCGGCACTGAGTCAGGAATAAAATAGGAGTCGAAAATTAGCCCAATCCATTTTACCTTTAATAGATTATAGAAGGGGACTTCGGCAATACCCGTGGCAAACATTTGTTGGACATCACTCTCCGTGTACTTTCCTGGCATAAAGTAATGAACAATTCGGGTGTCACTGTACGGTTCGATATAGCCGCGACGAATTAAAGCTTCAGTTAATGCCAGTCGTCCAACTTCGTCCTGCGGGAAGTTAAATTTGATTTCCTGAAACTCTTTAAGAATAAAATCAAGGAATGTTTGTTCGTTGAAGTAGACCTCACCATTGACGATGATGATGTGCATTGATTTTGACTGATAGTCGTTAATACCCAAATCTTTAAATTTATGTTTAACAGCGCTCATCGCTCGAGTAGCAGCATCAGTTGAGCGCAGACCAATAATCGGGTCGCGTATAACATTAAGGTCAGTCCCGGTGGAGTAATAATCCGCTCTTCTCACACATCGGGACAAAAAGTCATTAGCATTATTATATGAATTTAATGATGAGAGCATTCTGTCATAAATACGTTCTCTTGAGACTACTCCAAGAAAACGTAGGCAGGTGGGATTCAGTATTCTTTCAAGGAATACACTGGACCAGATATTGTGTTGATTAACCCTACGGACTCGCCAGTGAATTTCGTAGCTTTTAACGTTCTCGCTATTGCACCAGTCCAGTAAACTTTGTGCGGTTGGATTCCATGTGGTTGTCTTTAATGTGTCACTGCTCACTACATCAACATCATAAATTTTGCCTGCATCATGAACAAGGCCACATATAAATGCGGCATACAGGTATGCCTTTTTACGCTGAACCTCCTCATCCTGGTATCCAATGGGTGCCAGCTCTGAATCATAAGCCTGGATTAAAGATAAAAGGCCCACATCCAGACTGTGGGAGAAAAGCCCCCCAATACCATTGTGGTGATGATTCTCGGACGCAGGAAGTAAATGAACCCAGCGAATAAATTCGATCAGTGGTTTTGTAATGAGATTTGTAAAAGTAAATGCATCATCGCTGATGTCGTTATCGTCGATAGCAATACGCATAGAAATTTTTTTAAGTTTGTCGACATGCAATGACAAAATTGATTGCTCATTGAAGACAGTAATACCGCGAGGTTTAGACGGATATTCGACGAATTTTAAAACCTCTTCATTGGGGCATTTTGGGATCTTGTATTTCTCCGTGCCGTTTACATGAGAATAGGGCGACAAAGTGTCTTCGTTACCAGGACCGAAATTAGTAAATCTTCATCATACTCATCCAAAGACTTGTTGTTACGGACAAGCCCAATGGTCCAGTTCAAAAAACCTCTGAAGCCCATGTTAATTTATCCTTACTGATTAATTTCGTTTTCGATGTACTGCTGGACGCTTTTATACTTTTGTAGCTTCTCAATAAACTCGTCCGGTGAGTACTTACCTTCAACTCGATTTTTAACTCGAAGCGTCTTATTAATACGATCTATGGTGATAGTGATGCTTGTTAAAATATTATTAGTCATCATCTGGTATTGAGAGTGACTCACCAAACCGTAAAGGTTTTTTCTGTAGAGTTCGCCAACAGCGGTGTTCATATCAAAGATATAACGAATAAACTTCATCGTGTTGAGGTGATTGCAATTCAATGTGAATGAATCAAATGAAAACGGGGTGAACCGTACGGATTTGAAAAACGGGTCATTAGGGTCTTCAACCAACTCTTCAATATACTTGAGCAGTTCAATTCTAAGAACATTGTTTTCCTGATGCAGCGATTCAAACCAATCATCGATCATCTTGCTGAGCTCAGGAGTCCGGTTTGGTCTTACGGTGTGGGATAGGGTAGTAATTGCACGACTGACATTTTCGAGATCTTTAATGACCTGGTTTTCTTTCTTGCGCAGGTAATAGTTAAATTCAGGGGTGGTTGGAGTTAATAATAGAGTGACCATTCCCGGTGCATTACTTACATCGCGTGGAACTCTTTTTGTTGTAGCCGGTTTTTTTACTTGAACAGGATTTTTGGTACGTTCCAACTGTGATTGGTCAGTCATATACATTCCTTTTAGATTTATGCTTTATGAGTTTTACGGATTAAGCGGCCTACTTCAATGGATTGCTTATGTAGTAATTCCATCGTTTCTCTGAGAGGTTTAAGTTTTTCTTCAGCTTCAGAAATCATTTCCCATTCCCATTCCGCATGCTTTGGAAAACAAGAAACTCCATAATCACCGTTTTTCAGTGGCTTTACCCTTGC
Source organism: Buttiauxella agrestis (assembly GCF_900446255.1). Lineage (NCBI taxonomy): Bacteria > Pseudomonadati > Pseudomonadota > Gammaproteobacteria > Enterobacterales > Enterobacteriaceae > Buttiauxella > Buttiauxella agrestis. The sequence goes on from NZ_UIGI01000002.1 coordinate 204,002, forward strand.
TGACATATGAAGAGTTGGGCGATTCTTCGCTGTTGGGCTGTAATTATTCCATTCGACAGTGTGTTTATTACCGCTCCCTATAATCGCTATCTTTGGTGCATAACTCCCAAGTACTTTCCATTTCTGGGTTTCTCCATGAGATGACCGTATTTCCTTTTTGTTACGGACCGTCCAGTCTGACCAATATTTGGTGCAGATCTCATTGGCCTGATCAACATAGACTTTGATCGCATCTGTCTGTGATTGCTGTAATTCAGTCAACACGTCTATTGATGTTTTCAGATTCATATCTCTCCCTCCCTCCAATGAACGTAACTGTACACGACCAACTCTCAGGTCAGATTTGGATAGAGGGGGGAAATTTGCGAATACCCTGGGCCGTTACAAATGTTCTGCACGTCTCATAGGCGGCGAGGGCGTCGTTTGGCACTCTGGTGCGTTACTGGGATGGCGGTGCGTTGAACTTTAGAGAGTCGCCATGAAAAAAAAGTAACTTTTTTTCCAAAGGTGCCGAAAACAGATTAATGAGATATATACCTGTCACACTTTTCTCGCGAAAGTGCCACAAGCCAGCCAATTACATGTGGCATTTTTGTTATAAAAGTGCCACAAGGACACTCATACCATGTGGCACTTTTATAGATTAAGTGCCACATGGTAAATTGCTTCAAATTTGATCAGTTAACACTGCCTGTGGCACTTTTAATTGAAAAGTGCCACAGGGTGCCGTATTAGCTTGTGGCACTTTTAAGGAAAAATGTGACATGCAGGCAAATTTCAATCATTAAGCAAATGTAAATTTTGTTTGCTTCTAGAAAAAAAGTGCTACATGATTTACAGTGTATTGTAAAAGTGCATCCCACTTTTTCGATGAAAGTGTTACATGATTAGTTCTCAGGAAATTACACAGCGTTTAGGCTTTCTACACTCAAACTAATACAAAAAAAGTTACTTTTCGGCTTTAGAACTCCTTCGGATCTGAGTTCCTTGTGCCCGATTCAAAAAAGTAATATGAGGGATGTTAAGTGTTCAATGAATCAGATCAGTATGTGAAGAATGCATTGATTCAAATTTTCCGCTCTGAAATTAATGTTATTCGATGCTACAGAGAGTTTATAAAAGCGCTCCCGCTTCACGGCTCCTCAATTTACCAGGCGGGAAGTAATCTTTTACTTAATCGTTTGCAACACGATAATTTCACACAGGCAATTGATGCTGCCTTTAGTGTCAGCAACCGGCCTGGCAGTTTATTAGTACCCCGCATTAAGGGGCGAGAGATTACATGGGCTCAGTTTATTGGGGCTCTTGTGAATGAAAATTCAAATTCCTTGCCTGATTATGATCCCGATTCAACTGATGAATCGATATATTATAAAGGCGAGAAAGTTACTTTTCTTAATGGCGAGATGGGTTCATTCGACCCAAACCAGGTGAAGAAGTACCGTACATTCATAATGAATGCGCAAAATGATTATTTGATGAATGTTAACTTTGCGGCAAGGCTGTTTCCTGAGTTCATCAGTATTTACTTCGGATTAAAGTCTGGAACTGTCAGCGACTTTCAAGATATTGGCGTTTCGTCACTTAGTTTACTTCAGGATTGTGTATTATTCCCTCGTGTAATTCATTTCAAATCGGAACCGTCAGAGGAGTCCCTGGCAACACCCGTTAAAGCTTCAGCATGGGCATATGAAGTGTTGGCTGATGTTAAACTTGGATATCTGAATGCAGATCTGATGGAACTACTTCGGTATGACACGCGATTTGCTAATAACAGACAGGATATTTTTACTTTGTTGTGCGATTCACAAAGTATGAGGGATTAACAATGGCAAAGTATACTTCTGATAAAGCAACCAGATTGTTTTATGCCGCCAAAACTCGTTCGCTGGGTGCAACCAAAAATACCATCCGCATTTTGCATGGTGGAATAATTGCAGAGGATCTCGAATACAGAGATGACTCTTTGGTTAAAATCAAGAAAGGATACCGTTCATGGATCAGGAAGTCTGAGAACAGAGCTGTTACTAACGCAGCTCTGGATATATCAGTGAACTACTTTGGGTTCAATCCTCTTAATCCTGAGGTGAGTCTTCGGAACATAAATTTTAATAAAGTCATCCTTGTTCTGGTCAATTTGGGGTATGGAAACTGTGTTCCTGAACTCAATAAACTCGTTGAGGTAATGATTTCCTTAAAAGAGATGGAAGAGCTCGATACATGCGCCTCTTGTAAGCGCCCCTATATTGTTCCAGTCACCAATGATACGCATTGTCCGCGATGCCGTTCTTTGACCATGAATTCTGCGATAACGCGCTATTCTAAAGAAACCATCAATTATGAAGAGCCAACTGCGGCAGTAAAACTTACCGTGGTAGATAATGACGAAGAGGGAGTTGAGTAATGATATTTGAGTTAGGGACGAACTTTGAATTTATGGAAGATTGAATTTTCACAACCCGGGTGGGTTAATGTTAATGTATTATCTTAACCTTGTAATATCTAAGGTAAATTAATTTACTGGTTCGTCTCTGTATAAGTCTTTAATCCTCATATTATTCTCCTTAAATTCTGCGTGTCTAATTCCCTGTCCTTTCCCAAACATAAGTTTGTCGATTAACAAAAATTTTAATGCTACTTACTTTGACAATCATTGTATTTAATCTGCCGCTTTTCACTGTTTATTGTCTGTAATGTTTAAAACAATACCAATGTAGAATGGTGCGGCTGGTTGTATAGACATTTCTGGATTCAAAAATTCTAACGAATTCACATTTTGACTGTGGTTAACAGATAACTTCGCCCCTCAATAAGTGGTGTGAATAGGGTGAGCTACGCACCTAAAAAGCACACCCTATACGAAAATTTCATTGCTTCCCCTATGCCATCATATGCCTACTGTTAACAGGAGTGTGGTGTATGAACTTAACAAGACGCATACCAACAAAGACTTTCGTATTACTAGCCTTGCTTACAACAAATGCACTTGCAGCTGTTGATGAGTCAAAAATTGAAGGCACACCATTTGTATCGGGGCAGTCTTTTAAGAAGGGTTTTTTCTGGTACGACGATACTTCTAAAAAGCCAATAGAAGAACAGGAAGAATTAAAGTCAGCCCCACCAGCTGCTCAGGATGTTCAACCGGAAAACGTTGATCTTAATTCTGCATGGCTTAAAGCAAGCATGCCAAAATTACTGACGCAGGCGATGGATAATCCTACTCCGGAGAATTTGTCCCGATATTATACCGCCCAGAGATTAATGCTGGATATCAGTACTCGTTTCTCAGATAAGTCAAAAGACTATTTTCTTAAAAATCCAATGATGTCTGAGAAGAGGCGTCAGCCAGTTGAAAAAGCTGCACTTGATGCGCACAGGGCTATAGTCGATAACAATCAGCAAACAGTGATGAAAGATATTTTTTCAAAATCTGGTTTGTTCTTCTTCTTTCAAAGTACCTGTCAATTTTGTCATGAAGAGAGCCAGATACTGACCTTCATGCAAAATTATTATTCCGCCGATATTCTTCCTGTTTCAATGGATGGCATGGGTCTCCATAACGGACTATTCCAAAACTTCACTGTTCCCAACGCTCAGATTATTGACCAGTTCAAAATACGTGAAGTTCCAACCCTTTATCTTGTTTCAAAAGATGGGCAGTCGGCACAAAGAATTAGCGAAGGGATGATTTCGGCTGAGGAGTTAAAGAACACCATTATCCTTGCCGCTAAGGGTATGAACCTTATTAATGATGCAGATTTCCAGTCAACACTTGATATTAAACGCCAGTATACGATTGGTGATGATGGAGTTATTTCTGTACCTAAAGCCGAACTGGATGCTGATCCTTATCTTCTACAGCGCATCATGGATAAAAAGCTGGAAGGGTATGACATGCCCACAGCAGATCCTGTTCATTACATGAATGCCGGGTTCGGTGTGCAGGGAGGCAATTATGGTCAGTAAACGCAGAGTCTGGAAACAAAAGTTACTTTTCACGTTTGTTGGTTTTGCTCTTACCGTGAGCAGCAACGTCTTCGCAGACAACTCCATGCGTAATATTTTTAACGGAATGATGGCAAAAACTGATCCGCGTAGCTTTGAATCAGCGACCCGTGTAGGTGTTGTTGGCGGTTCATTTTCTTACCGACAGGCAAATGTAAACACCAATCTGGTTTCTATGTCCTTCCCTAAAGCCGCAGTGGGATGTAATGGGGTTGATGTTTTTCTTGGCTCCTTCAGCATGATTAATGGAGACCAGCTAGTACAAGTTGCCAGGGGGATTGCCCAGGGTGCCGCAATTTATGCTTTCAACGTAGCTGTGTCAGCCATTTGTGCTGACTGTGCGGCCACCATTAACGACATACAGAATAAACTTCAGGCACTCAATAAATTCGCCAAAGACAGTTGTAACGCGACCTACTCATTTCTTGCTGAAAACCAGGGTACACCACAGACATTTGCAAACAGTATCAGTACCGGTCCGGGGGCTGTGCTCAACACGATAAACGGCCTGATTCCTGATTTCGGTTCTTCTATGACCAGTGCTCCCGAAAAAATTACTGCCCAGGCGAAAACGAAAGATCCCGAAGAATTTGCTGAAAAGTTTAGTGGAAACATTTTCTATATGGGATTCATGGAAATTGATAAAGGCACCATGGATATCGGAGGGGTCACTGAACTATCAGGCTATCGGCTCGCTGAGCAGTTAATGTCACTGGTCGGTACGTTGATTATTAACTGGGATAGTAAAGGTGAAAAGGCAGGGTTTGAAGTAAGGCCCTCCACGATGACGGTTACTGATTACATTTTCGGACCGGCGACTCCCGGGAATATCAAGATGTTGAAGTGTGCCCCGGCACCTGATCCATCAAGCGCAAGAAAAGCCCAATGTCTGACGATGAAAGAGGTGACTGATGGCAACTTTATTGGGCTTAAGCAAGAGATTGAAAAGCTTCTGCTTAATATCCAGACAAAAGTTCACAGTAACCAGACACTCTCAGAAGAAGATTACAGAATGCTTGGGTATATCGGACTTTCGAACATAGTTCCGTCATTCCAGACGTTCTCTATGGCTGAGGGTTACAGCTACATACAGGACATCAGTACTTATTCAGCCACAATGCTCGTTATCAATATGCTTCGGCAGGTATCGGCAAAGATGACGACTATGAAGCTCCCCAGCGATGCTTTGAGTTCTCATCAGGATGATATTCGCCGCTATGCAGATAAGCTTGATGAGCAGATAAAAGCAGCTTATGAAGTGTCCCGAGCTCAGACAGTAGATTCTAAAAGGGTTGTCGATTCGTGGGATGACAAGCTCTTAAAATCTATGTTGTGGCTCGACAGTGGTCGCAGAGGGTGAGGTGAACGATGGACTATAACATTTATACTCTTGGCGATATCGATTTTGTATGGTCGGCCTTTAACGGCATTGCTCTTATCTTTTCCCAGCATACAGGTGTGCGAGAGTTCATGACAACGGCCGCAGTTCTGGCTGCGGTGAACCTGTTTTACAAATCCTGGCTTTGGGTTCTCAATCCGCTCAAGAATGAAGTGCCGATCTTCAGCTGGCTTCTTGGCCTGGTGTTATTTTCTATAGCTATAACCCGGGTTGATGTGACCATTGAATCTGTGAAAACAGGAGAGGTCCGTGCTGTTGATGGGGTGCCTATCTTCATCGCCGCATCAGCAACGCTGACGACTAATCTGTCGCAGGGATTACTGCGTGATTACAAAATAGCCTTCGACCCGTTATCCCCCATCGATATGAATGCATCATCACTTAATGATGACATTACCCTTGGCCCGATGGTTAAGTTTGTTAAATTCATGCAGTGGGGGGGCGACTCACAGGGCTATTGCAGCCAGTTTCCTTCTCCGGATGCCTCTATTGGGACACTCAATCTGTGTAAGACTATTCAATCCATTGCAATGGACTGTCTGAAGTCATCCCAGAACTCGACGGCGACTATTGTCGGTAAAGAAAACATCTTTAACGATATCTACAGCAGCGATCTTGCAGAAAGTCTCGCCGCTATTTCTTCGGCTATTAGTACCGGCAACAAAAATGCCAGCGCCCGCCTTGTCGGTACGAACGGGTCCAAAACTAAGCCTTGCGCTGACGTTTGGTCTGACGTTTTAAGCATCAAGGACCGACCGGAAACCGTGAGCCTGATGCAAACTATTGCCCAGGTAAATGGGATCATGACCCCGGATGATGTCACCGGGGCTAACAGTGGCTTAGATTTTACCGCAGCCATGAAAGCTGCAAACGGCATTTACAGTCAAGCCATTGGTTCACATGACGTAATGATGGGGAACTTTGTTCTTAACAGCCTCAGTGTCGGTGAGCAACTATACAAAAGTGGTTTGGGCAGCGCGGCAGGTATGCAACTTTTCGAGGCTCAGGTTAAGCGTACCAACAGTATGGTTTCACAGGGGCAACTCTGGTTACAGTTGTCCGGTGCCGCGATTTCCTTCCTGGAGATGTTCTCATACATGGTGGCTCCCTTCGCATTGCTGATGTTGATAGCACTCGGGGGCAACGGGGTCGGTGCGGCCGCTAAATATCTGCAACTTATTATTTTCGTGAACATGTGGCCGATCACCGCCGTTCTGGTAAACGCGTATATCAAAAAGGTACTTACTGCTGACCTTGATACATGGTCAACTTTAAACAGTCAGAACAGTGTTGTCACCTGGATGGGACAACCTGGATTGTATGAAACCTACAGCTCCTATCTTTCCGTTGCGTCAGGTCTATACGCTCTCATACCGGTACTGACACTTTTCCTGATGACGCAAAGTATTCATCCGATGATGAATGCCACTAAAGGGGTTACTCCTGATGCACCTGTCAATAACGGGCATCTGACACCACAGGTCTGGTCTTCCCCAGATGCCGGTAAATCGTCATTCGGGGATGTGCAGCAAGTGGCCGATGTTTCAACGGGCAGAGGCATGGGAACCAGCGGTGGATTCAGTAGTTATACCGCACCGCGTGTTGGCACCTGGGCTACCGGCGAGGCTTCGCAACAGGCGCAGGGGATGAGTGCCACTCAATCGCATTCACAGTTGAAATCTGATACCCAGTCGTTCAACCAGTCAATGAGTAATTTGCGTGAGCAAATGGCCTCTGGTAGCACAAACAGCCAAAGTTCACAGACTATGGCAAACACCATGAGTATGGTGGAAAAGCTGTCATCTCAGGTCGCAAACGCTGTTAGCAAAGACACTTCTCTCGGTCAGGAGCAAGTTAAAGGAATGGTATCGCAAATAGCGCTCCAGGGAGCGCTCTCTGCGGGTACGGATGGGATGAAATCTATGCTTGGCTCTTTGGTCTCCGGCAAGGGGACGATTAATAGCTTGCTCCAGTCATCAGATACAAATCAGCAAAAACTGGGGCAATCTCTCAAGGACGCATTTACCAATACACTGTCTAACAACAGCGGGCTTGATGAGGGGATCACTAAAGGGATGTCCAGCCTCAAATCTTCAGGTTACCTGGAGAGCAACTCGATGAAAGAAGCCTTTGGCTCGGTAATGCAGTCTGGACAAAGTCTGATTAACAGCGCGACGGCTGCGGTTTCCACTGAAGGGAAAATGTCCAGTTCCAGCGGAATGGATTACAAACAGACAGTTAATCTCGATAACGTTTCAGACTCACTGAAGCAGAGTAAATTTACCGATGATGCAGTGCGCGATTACGCAAGTAAGAGTGGACTGGATGCCAATGCCTTTATGGATAAATTTAATTCGCATTTCGATACCTTTAGTAAGAGTAACACGATGGGGGATGATCAGAACCGCCGTGATGCACTGGTATCAACCATGCGTGATTTTGGTAATGACCTGATGAAGTTTGATGCAACTAGCGGGGAAACCCCGGCACAAAGTCAACAGGATTTCCGTCAGTCACAGGCTTTACTGCAAAATCTTGTAACGGATTTTGGGGCAAACGAGCAGATGTTAAGCCCGGCAATTCGTCAGATGGCTGCAATGGCCGGAGATGCAACCCCTGCTAACTTTATTGCGAATACGCAAGGACAACAATCACCAGTCAATACTTCCAATGTACCTACTCAGGGGCAAGTCCAGTCCGGTGGTCAGGCAATATCTGGAAATGTTGAAAATGGGATGGCTGGACAACGAGCTGAAGCATCACAGACTCCTCAAGGAACCGTGAATGGGGTGAGTGCGGCAGGACTGACACGTGAATCTGGGTCCGCCGCCGTTACTGGGGTTCATAGTGAAAATCAGAAGGCGGTAATGTCACCGTCTGAAAGGGCAGCATTAAGCCAGGCCGACGAAAAGGGCGTACCGATGACTACGGCGAAAGTAGACAAGCTTGCTGCTGAAAACCAGAATCTTAGTGGTAAACAAGCAGTATTCACGGAAGCAGGTAATGCTGCATTTGGCGCTACCCCTCCACAAATAGTCACCGGGCCTGTCAGAGAAACAATGGCCGCTCTGAAAGTTGGCAACGATTTGTTTGGTGATGCAGACAAGGAAGTTAATCGTATTCAAAATTCTGACATGACTCCTGAGCAAAAACGAACTGAATTGGGGGTTCGGGCTGCGGCCAACTTACACCTGGCAAATAATCAGGATGGTTCAGAACGTAATGAGTCCAGGCATAACGCTGAAGTTTATCGGAACGCGCTTAAAGATGAAGGCGTCAACTGGAGCATGGATCAGATTCAAAATATGTCACGTCAAGCTTCGGGGTATAACAAGGGAGCCACGAGCCTGGACGATGTGGTTAATGCCAATCTCGGCACCCCATCTGTGTCTTCTCAAGCCAAAACGGTTCTGCCTGGTTCAGCCCCGGTTGCAACTGATATCGACAGGAATGCCGCAGATACACTCATCAGGAACACGCAAAACTCGGGAGGGGTTGTCAATACTGCTGGGGCTGCGCTAATGACGGGTAAGCAATTCGTTGCAAACACAATGAATGATGCGGGGTTAGGAGGTAGTTTACGTGCATTTGAAGGTTGGGGGATGATCAATACACCACAATCCACCATAACCGAGAACCTTCAGGCCGGAGCTATTCCTAATGACCTTGGTGGAAAAGTGTCGGCAATGATGATAGTGAATGATGCAGTACAAACCAATGAAGGAAATCCGGCTCTGGCAAGTGGAGCACTGGATCGGCATGAATTGCAGCTTTCCACTATCAACCAGGCAATTTATCAACAAATGAGTGATTCTAAGGAGTTTGGGCCTGAAAAAGCAGAAGAATTCAGGAATTTTGCTCAGTCAAATTTGAATGATTCAAGCCTGAGCTACGGTGAGCGTTCGGACCGGTATAATAACTGGGTCAACGAAAACCGCTCTTCAAAGTAAAAGTTAAGACAGAAACTAAAGGCTGTGGCACGTGCTACAGCCTTTTTTTTAAAAAAAAAGTTACTTTTCTCATCCAGCTGTCGCTCGGGAGACGAATTCTACGGACTGCACCAGCCGGGTAACGTACTGACGACGAGACCCATGCGTATTGCTGTATATCGAATGGTCAAACACCGGGGGCGATTACTGATTCACGGCGACATTACACAAGGGGCAGGGCAGGTGTTCTTGAGTGCTGAATCTTCTGATCCAGCACTCAAGACGATCAGAGTGATTTCCGGGTCGGATTGCCGAAAAGAAAAATACTTACTGAATCTTATTTAGCATCCACTTCAGATGGTATCGCCATGTTGTTGGCGATATGCCCGTTGTACTGAGGAGCGGGGTGTTGCGTCCACTGGTAAAGCTCATGCATTCCATTTCTTTGCTGGATTCGACGGTTGTACCTTTCCATAAATTTGAAAATGTACCGCGCTCTGACTTTGGGGGTCTTACTGTTGTAATCGCCAATACCTTCGAAAACATTGCCTTGCCGGTCGACTATTTTTCTCCACAACCACCAGGTGCCCACCCAGAAACTTGCACAAGCATCATACGCCAGCACTTTCCAGGTAACCGTGGGGAAATTACTTTTTATTTCGGGCAGATTTGAAGAGTTAATTTGCATCGGGCCGATATCGTAAGAACCGTTTGTGTTCCTGACGAACGAGCCGACTTTACCGCCTTCATTATCGAATAGCGTAAATACGAGTTCTGAATCTATCCCGAAGTACCGTGACGCATCATTAACACACTGGTTTCTGATTTCCGTTGGAACAGGGATCGGCATTGGTCTCACATCATCAGCTGGTGGTATGAACATAATCGTGGCTCCGGGCTAATTATTTCCTCGATATATTCTCCCACACATAAACTCTGTAACTTTTCGCTTAGAACCAAATATTGGGGCCTTTAGCGAAACAGGAGGTGATTAGCGGCATGGTAATATCAGTGCTCAAATTAAAGGGGGGAGAATGAACAAAAAAGTTTTGGCTGGGTTGATATTTGCACTGTGTGGATTAGCGCCCTTGATTGCGAAGTCGACAGAAGTTTCAGTGCTGTCAGAAAATGCCCTTCAAAAGTTGAAGGATGTTGGCCTCACTATTGAGCATACCGAACCCTCACCTGTATCGGGGATCTTCACAGTCGTATCGCAACAAGGCGTCAGCTATGTTGATAAAGAAGGTGATTACATATTTACGGGGAGCCTGTTTAAAGTGAATGGTAAGGATGTGGAAAATACGACAGAGCAAGCCGTTTTAAAAGGCGTCCGCAGTTTTGTCGACCGGACAAAAGTCATTGAGTACAAATCACCTCAGGAAAAATATTCACTGGCAATATTCACCGATATAACGTGTGGTTTTTGTCAGAAACTCCACCACGATATTGATAGTTATCAGAAGGCCGGTATCACAATTAAATTCCTTGCATTCCCACGAGCGGGTCTTAATTCAGTTGTCGCAAATAATATGGCAAAAATCTGGTGTGCAGCTGATCCTGCCAAAGCTTTGACGGATGCGATGAACTCTTCAAACCTGCCCGAAGGACGGCCTGATGATAAATGTTCCGACATCATCAAGTCTCACTACCAGATTGCCTCCACGATCCCATTACAGGGCACCCCAACTATGGTGACGTTGTCCGGAAAGCCCCAGGTTTTTACCGGCTGGTTGAGTCCGGACAGTATTGTTAAACAGATGGAAGCATCCGCTAAATAATTGCAGTTCAACAAAGAGGTTTTCATGAAAAATATTTGCCTTACTGTGGCATTACTTTTAAGTGTTGGTTCTCATCCCGTGTTTGCATCCGGATGTACCGGCCCTGGCTGTTCGGCATCTCTGACCGGAAAGCCGAAACTGACCCTCATATCTTCAAACAGCGCAGAGAAAGGCTCCATGCAATCGCTGTTCAGCCAGTTAGGGACTCAGGAAACTAAAAAGCTAAAAGTGAATAACGACAGTCAGCGCAAAGCCCCGGGCAGTAGTTCTTCAGTGGGTGCTGATGAAGCAGCTCCTGTCAGGAAATACATTGCTATCGAACCGGAGATTGTTCAGTCCCCAATTCTGCTGCAACCCGTGACCGGTGCTGAGCGGTTTGTGTGAATAAATGGAAAAACTGCGGTGTGTTGCGGCTCAACGTTTGTCGGTATCTCATTGAGCCAGGCACACCAACAGGGGAGATTCGATGAGCTGGACTGATGAGATTCTGCTGAAAGCGTGTGGTGTACCTGACCGTGAATACCTGAAAATCCCGGTTATTAATTATCTCTATCAGCTTAAACTTAAGGAAAGTAAATTACTTCTGAGCATTTTCATTATCTGGTGCGTGATGACTGTCACAGCGGTCTGTTTCATTGATATAGGCATAATGCTAAACCTGTTGTTTTTAGTTATTCAGATGGCAGTGTTTATCTTTCTGCTTATGCGATTGCAGTTCCTGAGACCTCAAAGAGAGGTCGATAGCGCCACTTATCAACTTGTTGTGCAATTCCCGCAACTATCAGAAGCGGAGAAAAATCAATTCCAGACGCTCTATCTCATCAAGAATACTGCAATCGTCATGAATGATTTGTATCTCCTTCATGAATTTAACAAAAGTAATTAATTCCAGGGGACCACGGCCACATAATTTCCCGACCGTAACGGACTGTCGATTTTACTCAAAACAGCCGCGACCATGGCACTGTATGCCTGTTGGTCAGATTGAACCGGCGCATTACTCTGCATGTCAATTTTAACAATGTCTTTCCCCGGCGTTCCTTTCGTCTGAATCCGGACTGTCATACTGCGGAAAAAGTAACTTTTTTGCTGCTCGTTGACTCCAATGAACCCTTCAACCGGTTGATAGGAATAATTCGTATGGGTTTTACCATTCGCTGTTTTGCTGGTGGACTTGTTATCAACTACATACCCAATTACACCTGTGACTGGTACTGACTCAATAATGACATTCTCGCGGCGGTCTGAATAATTAAACAATAACGTAAACATGCTATCGGGCGCATTCACTCTGAAGCCCCCTTTAATTAAACCATCACTAATCATGCTCGCCAGATATCGGGATTGAATCGAATCATCAGGAGGAATTACCGCAACTGTTTTATTGGCAACGGGGCGCTCAAGCAGATCATACGCATCAACCTGAGTTGAAAAGTGATAACCGCATCCAGATAAAAAAAGACTGAGCTAATTAATAACGTGCGTTTCATTAAACCCCTCAAATATCGCCCATTAGCGTGAATTCCATAGAGACCGGCTCAGTATAATGGAAACCTACAAAATCCTAACAAGTTAAAAAACGCTAAGGTAAAGGCATGCAAAAATCATCACTCTTAAAACCCATCGCAATGGTTGTTGCTTCAGCCATTATCGCAACTGCGGCATCAGTTTACATATCTGCGAATTATTTTAAGCCTCAGCACTACACGAAAGATGAAATAGGGAAGGTGGCTGCTGAGTTCCTGGTACAACATCCCGATTATCTTCTGAAAGCGGGAGAGGCTCTCGAAACTAATAAAGTGAGTGCTTCAATTCAGGCGTTGATCCCATTTGCACCTGCTTTGTTTGAGACAGCTGCAACACCAAGCATCGGGCCTGCTGACGCTGATGTCGCTGTTATTGAGTTTTTCGATTACCTTTGCCATTACTGTCAGCAGGTTACACCTGTTGTTGAACAAAGTTTCGACCAAAGTAAAGGAGTGAAATTCTTCTTCAAGGAGTTCCCAATCTTCGCCGGGAGTAAACCGGTTTCCGGTATGTCTTCAGCTACGGGGTTGTACATATTTAAGAAATACGGGGCAGAAGCCTATCACAAATTCCATAATAATCTGATGGCGGTAACCGGTACATTTTTACGTAGTCAAAAAACATTTACTGAAAATGACCTGAAAATGGTAATTGATAAATCTGGCTTCGAAGTCTCTATGACTGACGATGACAAAAAATATTTTGAAGAGATTATCTCTATCAATATGCAGTTGGGCGAAAAGCTGGGTATTAATGGCACTCCAGGGTTCATTATCATGAACATGAAAAACCCTACTGCATTGACGACTACCTTTATACCGGGTGCGACAGACCTCTCTACTTTACAAGCAGCTATCAGCAAAGCCCGAGGCCAATAATGATACAGAAACGAACTCTGACAGATGAAGAAGTGGCGTTATTAAAACATAATGAGTGGATCACCATTATTTATAACGATGCAAAGCGCGTGACTTGCCGTTTTCTTGGGCTGGATGCGGGTGTCATTCAATTTGGTGCTATGGGTTGGGACGATGCGATTGATCTGAACCAGGTAACGGTCGAGCGTATGGCCCACGATTAATAGCTCTGTGCAGAATGCTTCTTACCAGAGGCATTCTGCACAACAGTTGAATCGTTATTATTAATATACAAGGACTGATTTCCAATTGTCAGCGGGTCTGGAGGTGAACAAGCCCATACGCGGACTCACATCTGTCCTTTTATAATCTCTACCATAAGTGAGCCAACCCACCCCAATCCTGCTAAAGCACATATGATAATTAGTCGTAGGAATAAGACTGATTTTTTGGATATCATTTTATTTGCCCATATTTTGCATAATATCACCTTCCACTAGTATTTGACTCATGGTATCAAGACTGACTTCATATTTCTAGTACTGGATGGAAATACCTGACTGTCCAAAGTGGCTCTGAGATTATGCGGTGGAATGTGAAAGGACGCTGTACGGCTTCAGCGTAAATAATTATGGATAGTAATACTGGTGTATCTATGAACTACCAGAGAATACCTCTTTGCCACATAGTGTTCAGATATGTCCGCTGAGCCTCGCTCAATAATTTACTGTCCATATAACTTCGGTGTGATACTGGAATTACATTGATTTTATTTTGTTGCTGTAGGGCCTATTAGGAATTTCTACATGCGTGTTAGCATTGTTTTAGATGGTTAAGTGCTGTTTAATTTTAAGCTAACTCAATCATCGCATCATTTATTCCGTATGAGTGAACGGTAAGAATTCAGGGTTTATTAGATAATTGATAAGGTGCAAGCATGGAAAGTATGGAGTCAAAATTAACAAAAGCGAAGATGGAATCCTGCGGGTGGCAACTAAAGGAATATCCGAAAGTTAATCTTAATGATTCTTATATGGTTTACTTTCGAGACTTTCGTACTGATACATTGACTGTCATGGCACTTCAGAAGGTTGCGTTTTCTGATTTCAAGGTGAACCACAAATTACCTATTAGTAATCTCGTGGAAAAGTTAACGCCATTGCTTAATAAGCTGCATAATGGAAATGGGCTGACTGAGGGGGAGGTTGACGAGATTAATCCAGTCCTAATACATTATATCAAAAAAACTCAAACGTTTTTTAAATGGAAGAACACCTTTGGCGGACGCACCAGAGCGCACTTTATCATTAACATCTATAAAGACAATCAGGCGGGAGGGGAATATCTGATCTTAAGGCCAGTACTGATAGGCTCTGCGGAAGAAATTATTATTGCTGATGACGTCACACAGATGACGGATGAAATATATTACCTAGACAGAGAGAGAAATAAAAGCTGGTTTCGGTGATTAATCAAAAATAAGTTAGGTTAACCTCGGGTGATTATTGCTCCGGGGTTTACGTTTTCAATGCGCCTTATTATGCGCAGCGTTGATCTGAAAATTAGATTGCTAATTTAGCTTCCTCAATCTTGCTTGCTATCCTTTGGCTTGAATTCGGTATTAGAGTCTATGTTATCGGCATGTTTTAAGATGAGCGAGACCTTCTGTGATTTGAATTTTTAGAATGCTGAGAACACTGTCTGAATTGTAATAATCACGGTTGGCCCATGAGCGTTAGCAGTAACAATCGGGTCAATACCAAACAAAATCGCCAAAATAGTAAATCCACCTGCATATCCACATTGCTGTTCAAACGGGCGGCAATCAGGCTTCTTCTAGTGCTGATGCGCAGTCATCAAGAACAACAAATATTCTCCCCATCTGGACACTGACATTCACTTCGAACTCGAGTAATATTTATGTAAGAGTGTTAAACAATAAAATATGAATAATAACCCTGCGTAACAACTAAAAGAAAATCATATGAAACTAACCAAAGTAAAATCTCTTTTAATTTTACTACATTTATCAGTAGGGTGTAATGCCTATGCCTCAACAAACCTGTCCGCGCTTGAGCAAGCTGCATCCAAAGGTGACGTAGTAGCCCAGAGTAATCTCGGCGTAGCTTACTTTAACGGAAATGGTGTTGAAAAAAATTATGCAAAGGCTAAAGAGTGGCTAGAAAAGGCAGCGGAACAAAATAATCAAAATGCCAACTATACGCTTGGTGTCATGTATATGTACGGATATGGAGCAGATAAGGATTTAATAAAGGCCGTTGAGCTGTTTAAAAAAAGCGGCCCTCATTATAAAGGTGGGGCCTATAATAACCTTGCGAATGTATATGAAAAAGGTTTAATTGGACCAGCAGATCCAGCTCTAGCCCTTAAATATTTTTTATTGGCAGCTGATGCTGGAAGCCCTGAATCTCAGTTAATAATTGGCTGGCGTTTTGAACGTGGTGAAGGAGTAAAGAAAAGCACTACAAAGGCTTTCGATTATTACAAAAAATCAGCGTTGAATGGTAATGCCATCGCTAAATATCACTTAGGCCGTATGTATGATGACGGGATTGGAGTAAAGCGTAATGATGTTCTTGCAGCCAAATGGTACATTGATGCCGCTGAAAACGGTAACGTAGGTGCTATGACGAATGTCGGTGTAATGTTTACTGACGGGGAAGGTGTTAAGCAAGATTACGCTAAAGCCAGATACTATCTGGAAAAATCTGTAAAAAGTGATTCTCCTGAAGGAATGGCTAGTCTTGCCTATTTATATATCAACGGGCTGGGTGTTAAAAGAGACCTTTATAAGGGCACTCAATTATATACCGACTCTTGTGACAAAGGATTAGACGAGGGTTGTAAATACCTGGCCGAATTAAAATCAAAAGGTCTTTATAGAACCCCAAAAGTGATACAAACGAGCAGTGCAGGAGTTAAACGATTAATCGCCAAATCTATGGATGCAAGCACTAACGCAACGTTTACCTGGAAGGGTGACGATGCTATTTTCAAAGCCAATGATGGTAAGGTTGATTGTACCTTCTTAAATGATTTCTCCGAAAAAGGAGGTCAACTGGCGACATCGTTTGTTTGTACCAACAATGTGCAGATTATCTTAAAGCAATTCAAAGAATCGAATAATGCCTACCTTTCCGTTATGACGGACAATTTCAAGAAAGAAGTTAATACCTTTTCCGTTAACGTCTACGTGTCAGAGTGATTGTTTATTTAATCCTGTCATGAACCACGCATTCTATGGAATTAAAGGAGAGACGTAAAAAAGACCGCTGGCGCGGCCTCAGTTGGAGTTTTCAGGAGGGCGGCCAGGAGGATTGTAATGGCGATCTATAAAACTAGCCCATTCTGTGCGAGTCATTCCTCCTCGTTCATTGATTTTCTTAAACCAGTCAGGGTTTTCATATTTTGAGGCGTTTTTGAAAATCCCAAATTTATCTGATGTTAGAGGAACAATACGAACATAATTGTCCCAGCCCCATACGAGCACTGCAACAGCAATCAGCAATAAAAGAATCAGAACTACGTCCAACAAATATCCCATTTTCTCCGACCTTAGAAATTTCGAGATTATGACTCATTGTATCAAGCCAGACCTCGCGTTACCAGGTTAGCGTATTGCGTATTCATAAGGTGTATTTCCCGCTAGTGCAGCAAAAATATCGTATTTCATTTTGATCTTAATCGCCAGTGACTTTGCTTCACGATAGGCACGTTTACCTTTAGTGCTGTCTGGTTCGGACCTGAACGTCAAAAGTAACTTTTCTATTTTGAGTGTATCTGGATTGGCTATTAACTGGTTGGAAGTCAGTTCGCCAGTTTTTAGCGCAATACGTTCATTTGCTTTCCTGACTCTTGAAGCCAGGTCAAAACCCCGGGCACGTGCTCTGTATTGACGCTGATAGTCGGCCAGTGCAGCTGCGTGACGCATTCTGTACCGTCTCTTAGCCGCCAGCACCACCGGCTTGTTGTTATCCTGGTAGGATTTGTTTTCTTCAGCAATGCATTTTCGACATCGTGACTTATGGCCATCTTTGGTTTTCCGGTCAAGACCAAAATCACTGAGAGGGCAGATCCGCTCGCATTTCCGGCATAGCTTTGACTGCAACGGTTCGCTCATTATTTATCATTTCCGACCAAAAAGTTGCCCTATTCTGCGTTAAATCGACTATCTCTGTCAATGAATGGTCATGATTTGTCATAACTATCATTATGCGCACCAAGGTTGTAGCAGCTCAATAGTAGTGTCCGCCTGTAGCTCAATTCACGTGACCGCGATATGGTGAGTCTCACGGAGTCGTTTTTCATCAGTAAAAACTACCGGAGATTGCCATGTGCGCAGAAAGCTCAGGAATGTTTACCTTGAAAGAGATCAACCGCGTCAAAATTATCCAGGATGTCATCGAGCGCCGAATGACAACGCACCGCGCAGCTGAACACCTCGGGATCAGCGACAGGCAATGCCGCCGGCTTCTGGTGCGTTACCGTGAAGAAGGTCCGCTCGGTATGGCCAACCGGCGACGTGGCATGCGTGGTAACAGGCAACTTATGCCCGGTCTTGCCGATCAGGCTCTGGAACTTATCAGGACACGTTATGCTGATTTCGGTCCGACACTCGCGCAGGAAAAAC
The DNA here is from genome assembly GCF_900446255.1 of Buttiauxella agrestis. Lineage (NCBI taxonomy): Bacteria > Pseudomonadati > Pseudomonadota > Gammaproteobacteria > Enterobacterales > Enterobacteriaceae > Buttiauxella > Buttiauxella agrestis. Next base: position 222,148 of record NZ_UIGI01000002.1, read on the forward strand.
TCGCAGAGCTCCACGGTCTGATCCTCGGTAAAGAGACCGTGAGGCGCATTATGACGCGTGCGGGTCTCTGGGTTCCCCGTAAACAACGGGCAGCCAGGATCCATCAACCTCGTTACCGGCGCCCGTGTACTGGTGAGCTGATACAAATAGATGGCTGCGACCATGAGTGGTTCGAAGACCGTGGCCCGGCCTGTACCGCTCTGGTCTACGTTGATGATGCAACCAGCAAAATTATGGAGCTTCTGTTCGTCAAATCAGAGTCCACGTTCTCTTATTTTGAAGCCACGCGACGCTACATCGACAAACACGGTAAGCCACTGGCGCTGTACAGTGATAAAGCGGGCGTTTTTCGGGTGAATAACAAAAATGCGACCGGGGGTGATGGCCATACGCAGTTTGGTCGGGCCATGCACGAGCTGAGCATTCAGACTATCTGTGCCGATACCAGTGAGGCGAAAGGTCGCGTCGAACGTGCACATCTCACCCTGCAGGACCGCCTGGTGAAAGAGTTCCGGTTACAGGGGATCAGTTCAATGGAAGCGGCCAATGCATTCGCCGAAACATACAGGGCTGATTACAACCGACGCTTTGGTAAAATCCCGAGGCATGATTTTGATGTTCACCGCACCGTGGAACACGATGAAGATCTGGATCTGATATTCACTGTTCGCGAGAAGCGAAAGGTCTCAAAAGCACTGACCATTCAATACGATAAAATGTTGTATCTGATAGAAGACAGTGAATATAGCCGCCGCGCCATGGGTAAGTATATTGATGTATATCATTACCCCGATGGGCAAAAAGAGCTGCGTCTGAATGGTGTGGCTCTTCCCTGCTCTACCTACGATCGGCTCTCTGAAATCGACCAGGGTGCCATTGTTGATAATAAACGTCTCGGCAGAACACTTGAGTTTATCCGGCTGGTACAGAGCAACCGCGATGACACTCGCTCACAGTCCGTTCCTGCAGGTGATGGCCCTTCCCGACGACGTCCCAGAGCGGCCGGTAAAAAGACCCAGCGTGCGCTGAACCAGGATGACATGCTTGAAGCCCTGAAGCAGCTTCAGTCGCGTTCTGAGCAAATCTTTGGCAAAAAGCCTGGCTGATTCAACCGTTATTGATGAGTGCGACGACAACTTAATGACGTGCTTACCAGTGAATCGTATCTGGCCAGACCCAGTCCGTATTATTCATGGTATTCAGCATTTTTGTATCCGGCTTTTCACGGGCATATTGACTCCAGAGTGAATCAAAGGAGCAAAGGATCTTATCCAGTTTTTCTTTTCTCTTTGCAGGTGGCTGACTGAGGAAATAACAACACCGGCTGTCAATATTGTCCTCAAGCCATTCAAAGTCAGAGTCAGCTGCGCTGCTGGCCAGTTTTATCATCACTTCTGCCCGGTTACCCGGCAGAAACGCCTGTAAAGCGGACTCCAGAAGATGCTCGAATGCATACATAATGGATAACTGTTTTTTATCTGTCTGGATGTAACTCATTGAACGTCTGAGGATTGCAGACTGAAGCAAGACCAGTGGCCATAACAGTTCCACGCCATAAAGCTGATAGGAATCCCCTTCTTCATACTGATACTGCTCAGTACGGCGACAACCTTCCCGGGCTTTGCGGATGTCATAGGCCAGGGCGAGCATAAAGCCATCTTTAATCTTTATCAGAGGACTTTCGTCCACAGCGAAATGGATAAACTGGTGTAATTCATCCAGTGCTGCCGTATCTCCCCATAAAATAATACCGGCATTATTGGGTGTTAATTCAAATCGGAACATAACGTCCATCTTCACATTATTTCAGTATGAAAAAAGACTATCAGTAATGATTTCATTCAGCATCCGGTATTAAACAAAACACCGAGATTAATTGAAAAGAAACAGGATTAATGGTCATTTCAATTGAGCCAGATAACGGTCAGTTTAATTGAGGTTTGACAAAGGTTGTAGTAGCAAAGTTGTAATGTCCGCTCTGGGGGTGCGGACGATTTCCTGGACTCACAGGAGATTGTTTATGTTTTCGTACGCAGATAAGTTGCGGGCTGTTGAGCTCTACTTTAAATACGGGAAAAAAGCTTCACGGGTTGTCCAGGAACTCGGATATCCTTCCACCAGGCAGCTCAGACGCTGGGCTCGTATAATCCAGGCCGGTGGTGTGCTACCTGAGTCTGTTCCGAGAAAACCCCGCTACACCAGTGAACAAAAACGGGCTGCTGTGGAGCACTACCTTAATCATGGCTGCTGCCAGGCTTTCACCCGCAGAAGCCTGGGGTATCCCAGTGACTGGTTGCTGAATCGCTGGCTGGACGAGCTTCACCCGGGCAAACGGCGGCTCATCTCCGTTGTACAAAATCATCATGCTCCCTTTGATACAGAGGTAAAACGTCAGGCAGTCAGAGAGCTTTGTACCCGGTCCGAGTCTGCCCGTGAGGTCGCTGTAAGTGCAGAGCCTCGAGAAGCAAAGTCCGATATTTCACAGCGATAATGTCCATTATAAAAAATGAAGGACATTATTTTCTCCGAACCGGAGGGAGACCAACAGACGGTCTACATGTGCCGCTTACACCCATGCTACTGAATGGGTAGCGCCTATATTAGCGTTCCATTTCAGTGTGATTAATGAATAAATCCATAATCAAACAACCTCCCCTCCTGAAGATAATAACTATTAGTGCTTATAACACAATGCCAGAAATATTAACAATTTATTATACAAATTCGCAAGGAACGCCAGGGTTTAGAGACATAAGAGTATCTTGTAATTTAATCCACTTTTTATTGTGTTCATCATTATCAAGATGATAACTTGGAATATTTCTAGGGCAAATCATTATTCCAATGACTTTAACCTTTTGTGTTTGAGGTAGTCCTTTGTAAATATTAACCCCTGATTTCCCGATGATAAGAATTTCATTATGTGTCCTTTGAGTTGTTGAACATAAAATCTCCGTTGGTGAGGTTATTTGATTGTACCCTCCTTCCACCCGAGGCAAACGGTCACCATTTGATTTTAGTTTTCGTTCTCCACTGCTGATGTGCTCAAACAATGCAGCTGAATTTATTACTTTTCCCACCGGGCTTGCATTTTCACGACCAGCATGATTTGGGAAATATACATCTTTGGAAAATGTGCCAATTATATTCTGACAGGGGACATATAGGACAAAAGCTATCTCATAAAACATTTGAGTATCTCTCGTGAAACTACTTCTAACTCCGTTTGGTGGTACTTTTGGTATCTTATTTAAGTCAATGAGCGATGTAGAAATAACATCCCATGTATTTAGTACATCTTCAGCACGTTGCCTGAACAAGGGGCCATCAAAGCGTGAAGAGGCGGGGATTGTATGGACCAGATGAACACGATGTGGTAAATTTTCACTACGCCATTTGTCAAGCATATGCTTTATGTTTTCTTCACTTTGTGTAAGAAACATATGATCGTTAGATTTTGGCGATTTTTTACTATTTTTCATTAATGCACATTCCTTTAAAAAATTAAATTAATAATTAAATTGAATTACAGAAAAAACATAAACCAAAGAGCAATGGTAATACAAGATTAATTATAAATATCTTTGTAATTACACTAACTAAAAACATAAATTAAATCTATCACAATGATTGCAACTAGATTTTATTTGTTAAGGTCAGCCATGCGAAAATACGTTACATACTATTCACTGATATTATCAGTGATAGAATAAACATATTAAATTCATATCAATTACCTTGGCTTCAGTCCATAAGCATAGGTGTGGTACTTTAGCTTCAACTGTTATGTAGGATTTCTTTAATTTTTTATCATTTTCAGCTATTGTCTACTAATGGTCAACATCCATTTGTAGACATGGCATTTCACACAAATTTCTCCTATTATATTAATTGATATTGATCAGTGCGTTTTTAATAGAGACTCCCAGTCTATCAGCTAACAATAACAGCTCTTTAAAGATGAAAAAGAAACTTGATGAGAGTTTTTTTATCTTTGGCGCAAAACCGTTCGAATCGCTTAAGCAGTTAATTGAAGTTTGTCGCCCATATGGTAAATGTGTTGATAGGATCCTACCCACGTAATGTGGACACGGCCCTAAGCGAGGTTCTGGTTTTCAAATTGTTCGGGACTGAGACCGCCACAGGTACTGTGGCGGCGCCACCGATTGTAATCACACTCGATATAATTAAACACCGTCGTCCGCATGATTTCCCGGCTGATAAATCGTTGCCCGTGGATATCCAAGTCTAGTAGCATCACATCTCTCCATTAATCATCATTACAGGGCCTGATATTACCATTTGCATGCCTTCATCGTAAGCGTATGCCGAGAACCGTATTGACGAAGATAAGTTATTCAGCGGGCAGGACTGCGCGCCATGGCAACAGTTCACCAACCCGGTTTACCGGCCAGTCAGCTATAACATCAAGCACATGGTGAAGGTAACGTTCCGGATCGATTCCGTTCAGTTTGCACGTCCCTATCAGGCTGTACAGCAACGCTCCGCGCTCACCACCATGGTCAGAGCCGAAGAACAGGTAGTTTTTACGACCCAGACTGACCATCCGCAGAGCATTCTCCGCGATGTTGTTATCCGCTTCAGCCCAGCCGTCGTCTGCGTAGTACGTCAACGCTTGCCACTGGTTCAGTGCATAGGTGAACGCCTTTGCCAGTTCTGAGTGTCGGGACAGGGTTTTCACCTTTTCACGCAGCCAGTTTTCCAGTGATTTAAGAAGCGCTTTCGTTTTCAACTGGCGTTCGGCAAGCCGCTGTTCTGCTGGCATTCCCCTGATATCCGCTTCGATGGCATACAACTCGCCGATCCGTTTCAGTGCTTCATCTGTGAGCGCTGAGGGAGTGCGAACGTGAACATCATGGATTTTACGCCGGGCATGGGCCCAGCAGGCTGCTTCCTTTATATGACCTTCCCGGTAGAGTTCATTGAAGCCTGCATAGGCATCCGCCTGCAGCACACCGCTGAAGCCGGCAAGATGGGCCTGCGGGTGGATGCCTTTTCTGTCCGGGCTGTACACGAACCACACCGCCGGGGCCAGCGAAGAACCCGCGTTACGGTCGTCGCGAACGTACGTCCATAAGCGCCCGGTCTTCGTTTTTTTGTTGCCCGGCAGCAGGACCGGGACCGGCGTATCATCAGCATGAAGTTTGCCATCGGTCAGTACATAGTGCTGAAGGGCTTCGTCCAGTGGTGACAGCAGGCGACAACACGCATCCACCCAACCCGACAGTACAGAACGGCTCAACATCACACCCTGGCGGGCATAGATCTCCGACTGGTGATACAACGGTGTGTGTTCCGCATACTTTGACGCCAGTACACGGGCCAGCAGTCCCGGTCCGGCGATACCCCGCTCGATGGGCCGTGAAGGCGCCGGAGCCTGAACGATACGGTCGCACTTCGTGCAGGCGTGTTTTTCGCGCACTGTGCGGATAACCCGGAAGGCGCTGCGCATCAGCTCCAGTTGTTCGGCTGTATCCTCACCAAGGTAGCTCAGCGCCCCCCCCACAGTCCTGGCAACAGGGCTCTGCCGGTAGCAGGCGCTTTTCATCACGGGGGAGTGATTCCGGGAAGGGTTTACGTGTGCGGGTCTGGCGCAGAGGGCGCTGTACCGCCGGGTCATCCACCCGGCCGGTAAGGGTATCGCTTTCCTGCTGAAGCCGGTTCAGGTCGGCTTCCATCTGTGCGATACGGCGGGATATTTTTTCGGAGCGGCTACCGAAGTTCATCCGGCGGAGCTTATCCAGCTGTGCCTGCAGCTTGTCGATTTCGCGTTCACGGTCCGCCAGCTTTTCGAGCAGGACACGGTTCAGCGCTTCCTGTTCGGCAAGAAGACGTTTCAGTTCATCGATGTCATCGGGAAGCGGGCTGTTCATCCGGGGTATTTTACCAGGCTCATTCGCCCACGACCAGGATAAAGAGGTTTACAGCATAGTCAGGGATGTCAGCAGTCTTTTAGGCTGCCGCCAGTCGATGCCCTCGAGGAGCATCGCCAGCTGTGCCGGGGTGAGGAAGACTTTGCCGTCGCGGGCCGATGGCCAGGCGAAGCGCCCGCGCTCCAGCCGTTTCGTCAACAGGCATAGCCCGTCGCCAGTTGACCAGAGGAGTTTCACCTGACTGCCACTTCGGCCGCGGAAGATAAAAACGTGACCCGACATCGGATCGTCTTTCAGCGCGGTCTGCACCTTTGCGGCCAGCCCGTTGAAGCCGTTTCTCATGTCGGTGATGCCGGCGACCAGCCAGATTTTCGTGCCTGACGGTAGCGGGATCACTGTTTTAGCTCCCGTATCAACATTGTCAGCAGGCTTTCGCTGATGGCACCGTTCAGGCGGAGCGTCCCGTGCCGGAAGGTTATTTCACAGGTGACGCTGAGTGTTTCAGGTTCATGCGCTTCCTATGGAGGCTGAACAACGGGAGCAGTATCAGCATTGAGTGTTACAGGGATCAGCACTGGCATGTTGGTATCAGAGTGTTGAGGCGCGCGAAGCTTTCCCTCACGCCAGTATTGACGCCATTTGAACAACAGATTGTCGTTAATTCCCTGCTCACGAGCGAGTTGTGCGACTGATACACCGGGTTTGTATGAGAGTTCGACCATTTTGATTTTGAACTCAACGGGATAGTTGGGGTGTTTTTTACGAACAGAAGTTAATGAATTCATGGATAGCGTCCACCATATTTGGTGTCCACTATGTTGTCAGAAATGTCAGGTTCTGCCAGACGGTGCTGGAACGACGCTTACCCTTCATCCCTCTAATCCCCCTAACACTAAAACCCCGTGCTCGTCCCGGCCCCCTGCAAATACCTCACCTACCCCAACTTACACAATGTGCCCTGGACAAGCCGCCCCGCGTATTTCGGGGACACAGGGGGGAAATAAAAGAAAACAAAAGGTTACGTCTGTCATACCGGCTCCGATCGGTAAATCAGGCGAAGCCTGACAGCTCGTAATGGCTTAGCAGGGTCTATAGGGATGAAGGCATGCAATTCAATATTCATTCTCGCTCCTCACTGACCTTGTTTCCGGCTGCGGCCGTTTTAATTTCATCGCCCGATCACCAGTTCTGCGGATAGCATGGCCAGCTCAGCCACATGTCATAAACCCGGGTTTCAGAACCGACCATCGCGTAGATGCCCTTACCCGGGTACCGGGCTGGCCGGAAGAGGAGCTGGACGAGTTGCTGCGCCGCTGCCGGGGTTCGCCTTCGGCGGCGAAGGAGCCTGACAGAAAGCGACCGATATCCGCACTAAGGACTTGCATCCCTGACAACGTTAATAGCGACAACCTGCGTCCCACGTAGCTTTAGAGCCACAATACAACTGACTCAGTTCCTGCGACCAGCCTCATCGGACCTGTCAATATGAGTTCACCGGAACGTTACCCATCCGCAGGACATAGATATGTTATATCGCAAGATACCCAGCAAAAAGCAGCAAGGATTATTTTAGTTCCGGAGGAATATTTTCTTTAAGAAGATTGATTAAGCGCAGGAAATTTTCATTACTTAGAGCACTTTTGTTGTAACTCATATAGAAGTTGATGGGTTCAATGGGGATCTCATATTTTAGAGATTTGAGGTTAAAGCATTCACCAAATTTCTTGAAAAAGCTTTCGCTTACAAAACTGACACACTCGGTCGTTTCGGTCACAGCAGCATTAACTTCAACGGAACTGCTGCTGAAAAAAATGTGACGCCCACTTTCATAGTCCTGAACAATATCTTGAGCATGTTTGAGTCCTTGGGTATTAATATTGATATAAGTAAACTTCTCCCGGCGGATGTCTTCTTGAGTTAACTCCTTGTCAAGGCGCGGGTGATCCTTATTACAAACAACAACGATATTTTCCCGCATGTAAAGGACCGTTACGGTAGAATTACCATAATGAGGTTTCGTATCAAAAATCAGATCCGCTTTACGATAGTTTAGAATGTCTTCCGACTCATTCAGTGAGACATTTGCGCTGATATGAGTCAATTCATAAGGTAATTTCAATTTATGAATTAATGCGCATATTTTAGGTAGAACGATCTGTGCAGTATACGGTAATGAGTAAACGGTGAATTTATTTCTAGTGTTAATATTCGATGTGTTAACCAGGCTATTAACAAGCCAACCAAGCTCATTACTGATTTTTTCATGTAAATGAATAGCAACCGTAGTAGGAACTAGCCCCTGTCCCTTACGTATGAAAAGTGGATCGGAAAAATAAGTGCGCAGTTTATTAAGAGACTGACTAATCGATGAAGGGCTAGATTCTAGTTTATCTGCAGCGATGGATACACTACTGTAGATAAAAATAGTCTCAAAGATGAACAGTAAATTAAAATCGAAAGAATTTATCTTTTCGAAATTGTTAATAATAGAATCATAAATCATTTCTGCGTTTCCCGCCGTTTGGTTTTTGGTCGTCAGGACATAACTGGCCAATTATTCTAAATCGTTAGGTTGTTTAGGTTTCATACTCATAGCATATCATCGCTTTCTCCCGATGACAGGGGCAATGTTACGTCGTCAACTAATGGTGCATAGTAAGCATCCGGTGAACTCATCTTCACAGACATTTTCAGTCGGTTAGCATTGCCGGCATCAGTTAACCGTATCTACCGGAGTCAATCGATGCCAAAAAACGCTGGTCCATTGAAGAGAAAAAACAGCACGTCGAAAACTGGCGTGCCAGCGGCCTTACCCGTCAGCAATTTTACGAACTGCACGCCATTTCTTTTAATTCCATGCGCGAATGGCCGCAGGATGTCGCGAAAGCTGAACGCAGGGAAAATGAGTCAGGACTGCTTCCCGTGCACATCTCCACTCAATCTCCTGCTGCAAACACACCGCAGGTGGTGAACGAACCTGTCATGCTGTTTTTGCCCGGGGACACTCGCATGAGCTGCCACTCCACTCAGCTCACTGATGTCTTCAGGGTGCTCAAACATGCTAACGCCTGAAAATGTCTTTCTCGCCGTGAAACCCGTGGATATGCGACGTGGCATCGATACACTGACGCAGTATGTTCAGGATGAGCTCAAATCATCGTGGCACGAAGGTGCCGCCTTCATCTTCACCAACAAAGCCCGCTCCCGATGCAAAGTGCTGCGCTGGGATAAGCACGGGGTCTGGTTGTGTGTCCGTCGTCTGCACAAAGGTCACTTCCGCTGGCCACGGGCAAACGACACTTACGGTTTTGCAATCAAAGTCTCTTTGAACACGATTCATAGTTACTCTTATCAAAATTGAATTAAAGGTATGCGTTGTGAAGATAAAATGATAAAGCTAAAAAAGTGATAATCATTCCCTTTTGGCGAAGCTATTTCGTATTAAAACCGCTACAAGGCATAACTGAGTCTTTATTCATTATAATCTTTTATATCCCTTCGATGCGCGTCCACTATTGGACTATCACTGATAATGATTTATTAGTTACACTACTTCAATAGAAGTCCAATAATGGATTTTCATTGACGGTTTCATCATTGCTGGCATGTGTTAAAGTTAAAGTTAAAGTTAAAGTTAAGTTGTGTATATCCCCTGGGAAACGACAGGTTGCTATTCGTATGGTTCTGGAAAATCAGGGCAAGTACAACTAGTGGCAGTTGCTGAGAAAGGTTCACCATTTTATGCAAACCGTCAGTCCATTCCCGGGAGGTAAACATGTTCAGGCAAAAGTGTAGCGGTATTAGGTGCAGCTATTTAAATAGTTTAATCACGTTGCTTTTAACCATCCAAATCAATTTCATCATATGAAATCGGTGATGCCTCCGATTAGTTGAACATGTATTTTTCAATAAAAGCGCCGATGACCTTTTCGTGGAGTTCGAAAGAGCGCGAAAAACAAATTGTCTTGCGAGCCACCCGTTTGATTCGGGTACGCAGCGTCAGGTTGTTTCGTTCAATGCGCTGAGTAAAGATTTTGCTAGTCAGATGCTTATCCTTCGGAACTTCTCTGCCATAACTGCCCCAGTCATCGCTGGTAAACATACCGACAGTAAAGGGAGCCAGTAACGCCAGTAGCTCCCGGCAGGTTTCATCGGTTCGCGGGCCAAATGTATAAGCCAGAACGCCGCCATTTTTCGTGTTATAGCCATACCATAACCAGTGTTGCCGGGCTTTACTGCCGACAAAGCTCCATTGTTCATCCAGTTCGCAGATGAGCGCTATATCGGCATGAGCAACCGGAGAGGTGGTTACCCGACGCGGCGAGAGTTTTTTAAAGCCAGGATGACCGTATTGATACCAATTTTCAGCGTCCTGGCGGTATCACGGACACCGGAACCATTAAAGGCCATATCGACGATTTTGTTCTGTACGCCGGGCTTACGGGCTTCATAGATAAAAGAAAGCTGAAAACGCGACGACATGATTTGCAGAGAAATCTCTGATGCCCTGACGGGGTGCGCCCGTAGCGGCAGACCTCATCAGACTTGCAGTGAGGGCAATGTGATCCTACCCACGTAATGTACTAAGCGAGATTCAGATTTTCAAATTGTTCCGGGCTGAGTCCGCCACAGGCACTGTGGCGACGCCACCGATTGTAATCACACTCGATATAATTAAACACCGTAGTCCGCATCATTTCCCGGCTGATAAAGCGTTCACCGTGGATACATTCGACTTTCAGTGAGTGGAAGAAGCTTTCTGCACAGGCATTATCGTAACAACAACCCTTTGCACTCATGCTACCGCGCAGGTTATGCCGCTTCAGTAGCGCCTGATAATCCGCTGAGCAGTACTGCCCACCACGGTCGGTGTGAACGATGACATTTTCCGGGCGCTTACGTCGCCAAAACGCCATCTGTAGCGCATCGCAGGCCAGCTGTGCCGACATCGACCAGCCGATAACAGCACGTGACCACAGATCGATGACGACAGCCAGATATAGCCAGCCTTCATCAGTACGTAAGTAGGTGATGTCACCCGACCATTTCTGGTTTGGACCGCTGGCGTAAAAATCCTGCTTCAGCAGGTTCTCCGACACCGGCAGGTCATGCTCGCGGTAACTGACCGGGCTGAACTTCCGTGAAGCTTTCGCCCGAAGCCCCTGACGACGCAGGCTGGCTGCCACGGTTTTCACGCTGAAGCGGTAACCCTGAGCATGCAGTTCATCGGTCAGGCGCGGTGCGCCGTAGCGCTGTTTTGCCCGGTGAAAAGCCTCGTGCACGGCGCTGTCACAACTCAGACGGAACTGCTGGCGTGAGTTTAGCCTCGCACCCCCGCTCCTCGTCCCGTTCCGCCAGCTGGCGTTTGAGACGAGCATTTTCAGCAGCGAGTTCATTTTCACGCTCAGAGGATGAGAGCTGTTGCTGCTGTTTACTGCGCCAGTTATAAAGTTGCGATTCATACAGGCTGAGTTCACGGGCAGCGGCAGCAACACCGATGCGTTCAGCGAGTTTCAGGGCTTCACTGCGAAATTCAGGGGGAATGCTGTTTACGGGGCTTTTTGCTGGTTGATACTGTTTTTGTCATGTGAGTCACATCGGTTGAGAGTTTACTCACTTAGTCTCGTGTCCACTATTCGCGGGTAGGATCAATGAACAATAACGCTGGCCACAGGAATACCTTAAAAGGCCATATTATACACCAGATAAACTAATTGGAGGCATTACCATGAAATCATAATATTGCATACAAATACGCAAGCAGACAAAGCACTCACCCTTCTGCATTCTCAGCTAATCGCATATAAGGGAAAGACAAAGGCATTGCTTTATTTCCTTCTCTGTTCAACAACTCGATTGTTACGATATCAAAAAAATATCGTCAGATTCTGATAACTTCATGAAATTATCAGAATGCCATGTTCTAAAATCCGCCTAGAATTCCTTAACATTTCCATATAAAGCACATCCCAAACTCATTTCGATCGTCATTGAATAACAACGTGATTCTATCGGAACCCACAATTAAAAGCACAGCCATATTTACACTTAAAATAGTCCTTTAATGGACATAAATATTTCTATGTTTTATTAAAAATATATAGATACTAAGCACGTTTTTAACGTTTAAAGACATTTTCAAAATAATTTACTTTAAAGGATTATCTTATGTTCGGAACTTGGAAAACTAGTGTTTTGGGTGCTGCGGTATTGGTTGCAATGTCAGGTTCAGCAATGGCGGCAGGAACCGCATCAGTACAGGGTGGTAATGTTCACTTCACCGGTACAGTTATTGATGCTGCATGTTCAGTCGCTATGGGTGATGCGGGGAGCAATGTAGAAGTGGATATGGGCCAGGTTCGTTCAGCCAAATTCACAGCTGTAGATATGGTTGCCAACCAGAAAGTCCCATTCACTATTACCCTGGCTGACTGCGATACCACTGTTTCTGCTAATGCGCAGGTGACGTTTAATGGCAATGGCGTAGCAGGCAAGACTAGCGTGCTGGCTAACGGTGCAGGCCCTGGTTCTGCAGCAGGCGTGGGCATCCAGATTTATGACAACACCGGTGCCACCCTGAACCTGGGCGTCGCGTCTGCCAAAACCGCTTTAATCAATGGCAATAACACTCTGCATTTCAGTGCTGACTACATCTCTACTGCCGCTGCCGTTGTTTCAGGTTCAGTTGACGCCACTGCAACCTTCACCATGACATATTCCTGATCCCTGTTGGGTTTCAGCCGCTCGCCTGATTTCAGGCGAGCATTACTGAACCTGTATCGCTACGGAAATGAATAAAATGACTATGAGCAACCGCCTCCCACCTGCGTTTTTTTTACTGCTGTGTAGCGGTTTAACGTTGATGTTTTCTCCGGCTAACGCCGCAACTGTGGTAACGGTGGCGGGTGGGCAGGCACATTTCCGGGGGGCCGTGATGGACTCAGCCTGCGTGGTCGCACTCGGTGATACCAACGCAGAAGTGCAGATGGGACAAGTGCGGAGAGCAGAGCTGTCGAGCGTCGGGCAATGGGCCGACCCGGTAGCATTTACTCTGACGCTGACAGACTGCGACACCTCCGTAAGCCAGGCTGCGGGTATTGCTTTTCAGGGCAATGCCGACCCGCAAGATCCGATGGTATTAGGGATGGATAATGGCCCCGGCTCCGCTGTGGGCGTGGGTCTTGGCATCTACGATGAAAAATCCAACCTGGTGGTGCCCAACAGCGCACCCCGCTCTTTCTCAACGCTTATCGACGGCCTGAATGTACTGCATTTTATGGCGAAATATCGCGCCACTCGCGAAACCGTGGTTTCCGGTGATGCCAGCGTAACGGCCAGTTTCATCGTGCTGTATCAGTAAACCCCATTCCCTCACCGCCAGTCATAATGCTTTCTACGTTTTAACGAGGTTATTGTGTTATTCAAAAATTCGCTCAAACGAAATGCCCTGCTTTCGCTGGCTTTTCTGCCTTTATTTATTAGCGCTGCCTCTTTTGCTGGCGGTGTATCCCTTGGCGGAACGCGTTTAATTTACCCGACTGGAAATAGCCAGGTGTCAATGCCGGTCAATAACAGCGATGATAAAGCTATATTTCTGGTGCAGTCCTGGGTGGAAGATGACAATGGCGTGAAAACCGAAGATTTTGTTATCACCCCGCCGTTATTTGTTATTCAACCACAAAAAGAAAACACCTTGCGTGTGATGTATGTCGGCAGCAAAGTTTTGCCCACTGACCGCGAAAGTGTTTACTGGCTGAATGTGAAAGCCATTCCGTCTGCCAGCTCAAAAATAAAGAATAAAAATGTATTGCAGCTAGCGATTCTTAGCCGGATAAAATTATTTGTTCGGCCTGATAACCTGCCGTTGAAATCAGCAGAAGCCCCGCAAAAATTGCGCTTTCATCGCAATGGCGAACAACTGACGATTAATAACCCCACGCCTTATTACATCACGCTGGTGCAATTAAAAGCGGGTGACACAAAATTACCTAACACCATGGTCGCACCACAAACGAAAGCCTCTGTCTCTATTCCTGGCAACGCCCAGGGGGCAATCACTTATCAGACCGTCAGTGATTTTGGTGCCAACTCCGAAACACAAAAAAGTGTGATGGAGTAATCAGCAATGATCCGGAGAATGGATGCAACGCTAAACCCTATCGCACAAAGCATGATGAGTACGAGCAATCATTCGTGCATCCTGGTACTCCTGACTTTGGCATTTTCACCCTGCGTGATGGCGGATAACTATTTTAATCCGGCTTTTTTATCTGGCGACGCTTCGGCGGTTGCTGATTTATCACGTTATGAAAAAGGCAACGGTCAGGCACCAGGCAAATATCGCGTAGAGGTTTATCTCAACGACACCTATATCTCAATGGAAGATATCGAGTTTATTGCGCCCAAAGAGAAAGATGGCAATGTGACTGCCTGCCTGACAAAAAAACGATTAGAGCAATTAGGCCTGGCACTCAACGCCTTCCCGGCATTGGAAAAACTCTCCGCCGAGAGTTGTGTGCCGTTAGCCGATGCCATTCCTGGCTCACGGGCCGACTTTGATTTTGAAAAGCAGCGCCTGGATATCAGCTTGCCGCAGGCTTCGCTCAAACAAAGCGCTCGCGGCTATATTCCGCCAGAACAGTGGGATGAAGGAATTAATGCGTTATTAACCAACTATGCATTTACCGGCAGCAATAGCTGGGGCGACAGCAGCGAAAACAGCTATTACCTGAACTTGCAAAACACGCTCAATGTTGGGCCCTGGCGGTTACATGATTATTCTACCGGCAGCTACACGACGAGCGATGATGGCGAAGCGACGCATGAATGGCAGCACGTCAGCACTTATCTGCAACGCACCGTGATCCCCCTCAAAGGTGAATTGACCCTCGGCGACAGCTACACCCCTTCTGACGTGTTCGACAGCATCGGGTTTCGCGGGGCGCAATTGGCCTCTGATGACAACATGCTGCCCGACAGCCTGCGCGGCTTTGCACCCACCATTCGTGGAATTGCGAAAAGTAACGCCAAAGTGTCGATTAAACAAAACGGCTACGTCATCTATCAAAGCTATGTGCCGCCGGGGGCGTTTGAAATTAACGATCTGTTCCCGACCTCATCAAGTGGCGACCTGGACGTGGAAATCACCGAAACGGACGGCAGTAAAAGCAGTTATACCGTGCCCTATTCCGCCGTGCCGGTATTACAACGCGAAGGCCGGGTGAAATACTCTGTGACCGTGGGCCAGTACCACACCAACAACAGCGATCAGGGTGACGAAAAGCTGGCCCAGGGTACGCTCATATGGGGGTTGCCGCACGGCATCACTGCCTATGGTGGCATCCAGTATGCAGAAAACTACGCCGCAGAAGCGCTCGGTGCTGGCCTGAATCTGGGCGAGATCGGCGCGCTTTCGATGGATATTACTCAGGCCAACAGCACTCTGCCGGATGACAGCACCCACAGCGGGCAGTCACTGCGTTTCCTGTACGCCAAGTCGATGAACTCCACCGGCACTAACTTCCAATTGCTCGGCTACCGTTATTCTACCCAGGGCTTTTATACTCTGGATGAGACCACCTATAACCGGATGGATGGCTACACGTATAACGATGACGGCAGCGAAAAAGATTTCACCCCGGACTGGACCGATTACTACAACCTCTATTACAGCAAGCGCGGCAAAATTCAACTTAACGTCTCGCAGCAAATCGGCAGCTACGGCTCCGTATTTGTCACCGGCAGCCAGCAAAGTTACTGGAACACCAGTGACACCGATACCCTGATACAAGTAGGTTACAGCGGCAACTGGCACGACATCAATTTCAACCTGACCTACAGCTATAACCAGGCGCAGGGCGAACCGGACGCCGACAAGCAATTCGCATTGAGCATGTCTTTGCCGTTGGGTAAATGGTTGTCTGCGGGCGGTAATAACAGCGACTCGTACAGTTCACCTAATAATGCTTATGCTACCTATAACAACAATACCGATTCCCACGGCAAGATGACGCAAAGTGCCGGGATTAGCGGCACGCTGCTTAAAGACAACAACCTGAATTACAGCGTACAGCAGGGTTACGGCAACCACGGCGACGGAGCCAACGGCTCGGCCTCACTCGATTATCAAGGCACTTACGGCAACAGCAACGTCGGCTACAACTACAGCGGCGGCTATCAGCAGGTGAATTATGGTATTAGCGGCGGCATGGTGCTGCACAGAAATGGCCTTACGTTAAGCCAGCCACTTGGCAGCACCAATGTGCTGATCCGTGCGCCAGGTGCTGACGGAGTGGATGTCGAAAACAACACTGGCGTGAAAACCGACTGGCGTGGTTACGCGGTGATCCCGTATGCCACCACTTATCGTCAAAACCGCATTGCGCTTAATACCGATACGCTGGGCGATAAAATTGATTTAGATAACGCCGTCGTTAATGTGGTGCCGACCGAAGGTGCGCTGGTCCGGGCAGATTTCAAAGCCCACGCCGGACTACGTGCTCTCATCACCCTAATGCACGGCCAAAAACCGGTGCCCTTTGGTGCCACTGTCGGTCGTGGCGATAGCGAAAGCAACACCATTGTCGGCGATGGTGGGCAAGTCTATTTAATGGGCGTGCCATTAACCGGTGATTTAACCGTGCAATGGGGCAGCGAGGCCCACGAAAAATGCAAAGTACATTATCAGTTACCGGAAAGTGAAATGAAAAAACCGATCAGCCAGTTTACGGCGGAGTGCAAATAATGAAATGTCATCTCACCCTTGTAACGCTGCTGCGAAAAGGTCTGCTGATCATCGGCTTATTGCTGGGTGTCACGAACATCGCGCATGCCTATACCGGATGGTGCACGCCGGAGGGTAGCGCTCAACAGTACCATTATAATTTCGGCAACATAACCATACTCGACGTCAACAAGAACGTGGGGGGCTTTTTATTTCCTCGGGCATACAATTGGGATTTGGGGGGAACGTATATAGCAACATGTGATTGTGACCCCGTAGCAGAGAATCTTTCGCCAACTTATTATGATAAATTTTATCGCACTATGTCATCCCTGATGCCGGGGCATACCGACGGCGAGTATCAGTTTTTCAAAATTAGCGATTACCTTGAAGTTGCAAGTGATATATGGGTGGCTGGGGCTGTAAACTCTTATAAACCTACCCCCTGGACTAATGAAAATAATTTATCCTCGCTCACAAATGGAGGTAAGAACCCGACTAATCCAGGGGCCTGTAAAGGTTCCCCAAGCGGGTATGGCGCTTTTGGTACGGGGTCAAAAGGCAGAATAAAGATATATATTGCAAAACCGTTTATCGGCTCTACCCTGGTCAACAATATCAAGCTTCTGGATATCTATGGTTCCGTAACGTCTGGGAGTTTTGGTGGCACCCCGATGGCTTCTGTTTATATCAACGGCGTCGTCACCGCCCCGCAGAATTGTGAAATCAACGCCGGACAAATCGTGACCGTCGACTTTGGCCAGATGTGGGCCGGGGATTTCACCACTAAAGGTCAGCGGCCCACTAACGCCCCCCCGCAAACCGTCAAGGTGCCCATCAAGTGCAATAACATACCCGCCTTTGGGAACTTAACTCTGCGCATTCAGAGCGAACCTTCTGCGCAGACGCCGGAGGCAATCAAGACCAATAACCCGGACGTAGGCGTGGAAATCCTCGATGACAGCGGGCACCTGCTGTTGCCCAACACCGGTCTGGTACCATTCAGTGTCGATGAAAACTCTGAAGCTACGGTGACGTTTAAAGCAGTGCCGGTCAGCACGACAGGAAATACTCCTGCCAGCGGACTTTTCCAGGCTCAGGCCTACATTCGCATCGACTTTGCCTGAGGACAATTAAGTGAAGAAAACACTTTTGCTGTTATTGCTCGCAAGCTGCTCAACGCTTGCCGATTTGGGCCACGTGAACCTGATCATGTCTGGCGAAATAATGAAAGAAAGCTGTGACATTGACGCCAACAATCTGACTCAGAATGTTGAAATCGGTGATTTTGCCGTGGGTACCTTTAACTCTGTCGGCAGCGTCAGTGCTGACAAAAGCTTTAAAATACTATTAAGTAAATGCTCGCCAGAAATAAAAACTGCGGGAGTCACCTTTACCGGCACCGCGCAGGCGGGCGGTGACTCCAGCCTGCTGGCGTTGTCCGACACCACTGGGACGGGTAATCTTGCGCAAGGAGTAGCGGTGCAGTTACTCGACAGTAATAAAATCCCGCTGGCGATAAACAGCCTTAACCCGGTTCGCTACCCAATATCCCCGGGTGATAATACCCTGAACTTTTCCCTGCGCTATAAAGCCGTTTCGCTACCGGTCGTCGCCGGTAATGCTAATGCAGTGCTTTATTTCAATATGGATTATCAATAATGAAACTCTTTATTTTTCTCGCCGCACTCGGGATAACGTTGTCCCCTTCACTATGGGCGTATGAAGCCGGTCCCGGAACAATTAATATCACCGGAAAAATTCATAGTGATACTTGTGTGCTGGACAACAATAATTTACAGGTGGATTTGGGAAATATAAACAGCCACGAATTTAGCCAGAAAGATAAGCAGAGTTTTCCTATCCATTTTGCCCTCAACCTGACTAACTGTGAGAATGCCGTCAGCGGTGTCAGCGTACAATTTGATGGTACACCTGCAAAGGGAAATCCCGCACTGGTCGCGATTGATAACGTCACTGGTGCGGCGACTGGCTTAGGCATCAACATAATGGATGACCAGAAAAATACGATTGCTATTAACAGTGAAAGCCATCAGTACCCCATTATTTCTGGCGGGGGAAGTAATACGCTGAACTTCTACGCCAGCTATATGACCCTTGGCGATGTAATTACCGCAGGGACTGCTTCGGCCAGCGTCACCTTCACCCTGACGTATCAATAATATGAAAAAGACGCTTATTTTACTGCCGTGGATCCTCATCACCACTCAGGCGCAAGCTGGAGTTGTGGTGGGTGGCACTCGTTTTGTATTCCCTGAGCACCAAAACACACTGTCGCTTGAGGTAAAAAACACCGGCAGCCTGCCATTTTTGATCAAAACCCAAATCACAGCAGACAGTGGTGCGGTGCCGTTTATCGCAACCCCACCATTATTTGCTGTGGAAGCCGGGCATGAAAACGCGGTGCGGATAATTCGTACCGACGGCACTTTACCCGACGACCGCGAAAGCCTGTTTTATATCAGTATTGCGGCAATTCCTTCCGGCAAACCGCAACCTCACTCTTTACAAATTGCGTTGCGTTCGCGCTTTAAACTGTTCTACCGCCCGGACGCGCTACAGGCCAATGCCAGAACCGCCTACCAACAGATAGCATGGCACCAGAACGAGAACGGATTAGTTATCAACAACTCCACGCCGTATTACATTACGCTGAGTCAGTTGCGCATTAACCAGCGTGATATTCCCATTGTGGAAATGCTGGCACCTTTCGGCCAGGAGCAATTTAATGTCTGTGCGCGTGGTGAAGTGTGCCAGTTGCAATGGCAAACGCTGGATGACACCGCCAATCTGACCCCGCTTCAACAAGCCCATTTCCCTTCACATTAATACCCACCCGGCACCGCAAATTGTGATGGTGTATCACCAAAAAATATAGAAATCGAATTTCTCCGGTTTCTATATTTATGCTCAACTTTATTTTATACATGACGGGGGCTAAATAGCTGCGTCTATTACCGCTCCACTTTTGTTAACCCGTGTTGACTGCCGGGGAAAGGTGAAGCCGATTTCATAAACTGTCTGACATTTTTCAGTAACTGCCACATTGTCCGGCAGCGATGATTACGCGTGATTGTTTCATGTAATGCCAGCCATAAAATCTCTATCCTGTTCAACCACGGTGAGTAAACTGGCTGATAAATAACAATAAATTTTGGATTCCCCTTCAATCATTTCAGCATCTTTTTGTTCTTGTGGATGATATGGTTATCAACAATTAGCGTGAGCGTTTTTGCACTGCGATATGTGCTTCTCAACTGACTTAACATCCTGATAAGTAAACCTGAGTCTTTACTTGTGCCATTCACATAATCCACTCTTCCTGTCCCGGCATGCAGCACTCCTGCAAGGTAATGCTTTTGGTTCTGTCCTGGCGTTGGGATGCGTTTTTGCTGCCCTTTTTTCTGCCAGTCAGCGCCAATTTTTGGATTCAAATCGATATCCACTTCATCCTCGTAAAATACGGGATGATCGGCACAGTTTTTTTCTAACGCTGCACTCGTCGCTACCAGTTTTTCCTCTTTGTGAGGATCACGAATATGGAGTGTCGGAGCCGCTCTGTGCCAGACAATCCCAGCCCCCGGTAACCAGCGACGAAGCGAGCCTGGATGTAACGTCGCATTAAATAGTTTATTAATTTCAATCGTTAATATCTCAGTATTCCATCGAGAACGCAGATAGCCGAAATCTTGTGGTGAACGTTGAACCAGTAAATCGAGCATGCGTAGCATTGCTTCCATAGGCCACTTTCTTTGACGTCCGGGAGGTAGACTTTTCAGGCCTTCAGCCCCAAATAAAGTGAACCAGTTAATCCAGCGCCCGACGGAAGAACGGGCTGCGCACAGAGTTTTCGCTACTTGAGTCAAAGATTCGCCACGATGTAGCATCAACATTGCCATGAGGCGTCTGGCGTGGTTTTTATCCGCAGTTTTGTGCACGGCTTTGTGCATCTGGCGTCGTTCATTACGAGGTATAGGTGCTATGATCGGCATAACTCAGTCCGGTTTGTGATGTTTGGCGATTGATCAGATCGCTCAAACCGGATTGAGTTCCCTTTAGTGATCTACTATTAGGCGCAGCTATTTAGTGTTTATCTTCGATTTTTAGTTCCAGGGTGCAATTGAAAATATGCCCGACCGCTGTGTGGTCTTGCATTTGATTTGGAGATGGCTGTAAGCCCTGAGATGAAAAGCTCGGAATATTCACCTGGTACTTTCTGTTCTGGGTTGCTGCTAGTTTCAAGATCAACATAGGTATATCCGGAGGGATTATCTCGATTAAAAGACCAGATACCTATGAACTTGAGGGGGTTGATTTGCGCAAATCGAGTCAGTGTATTGATATCATCGAGCTTAAACATGCTCCCGTCATCATTAAGACCTATCATCGGAGTGATAGCCACTTTGGCTAATAACTCTGCGGTATTCAATGCTGGGTAGATTGGTGCTAATTGTCTACTTATGCTGAGTGCTGCATCAACGGCAGCTTTACCCATATCAGTCGCAGTATCAGGGTTATTATAAGGATCACCATAATCCATAGCCATTCCATTCACACCATACTCAATCCCCTCTTTTTTAGCCAGTTTCAGAATGTCTACACCGCTCTGGTTCAATCCTGTCGGTAAAGTGGGAAGGGTAAAGCTGATCGCAACATGCGGTTTACGGATGGCGACATTCTTTAATGCGAGACAAATCTTTGCTGCATCATAGAGACTATTTTCCAGGTCGAAATCTAACCCACTTGCACCATAAAGCTCAATTGTGGAGACATAAATTTCCTCCAGCTCTGTTGCATTAAAATGGGTGGAAATATCAGAATTGGAGGCGCCACCAAACGAAATAATTACACGTAAGCCAGCACTATTGAGTTCTTGTGCCAGTGGAACCGCCCAATCAAGAGGCATCGCCGAACTGGCGGCCCAGCAAGGGGTTTTTGAAGATTCTTCAAGTGTCAAAAAACCAAAAACTAATCCATCAACTTTCCATTTGAGTGCTCGTTCATAATAAATTGGATTCGGTCTTCCTTGTGGGTGATTTTCCCAATCACTCCATTCAGCATTAATCGTAACATCAATATACGGAGTATATAAATTAGACATAATGTTTCCTGGTTGAAATGATATGGTTGATGTATATTTATTCTTTGACACCTTCACTTCATCCAAAAATGGATTTTTCTGTTTGGCTATTAATATTCATTATTGTTACGACGGTTTTTGCATTACGCATTGATATTTCTGAACCAATCCTTTCAATAGAAATACCCTGAATTTTGAGCATTCGTTCAATTATTGTGGTGGTAACAAAAATAAATTGTTCAATTTTTTTATCTTTTGCATATAAAATCAAATTTCGGAGTAATTTGATTACCGAAGATGAGAATCCATATCCTTTCACCGACTGTTCTTTCTCGAAGGCAAAACGTGAAAGTTCATAGATGGATGCTGAACAAGGAATAGGAGATTCACTTTGCCATAAAAAAGGGAAAATCTCACTCAGCATATAAGGTGACGTTGTAGGTAAGATTCGAACACAACCTTTTACATTGCTCTCAGTATCGGTAGTGATAATATATTTGGTATCATGGATGTCGAACTTATCTATTTCATGACCGTTTATACTGGAAACATCCCATTGCAAGCGTTCTTTGAATACTCGATGTCGTAGTTGAAATACTGATAACAATAGATCATGATATTTGCGTTCACCTGAAATACAACCATATGCTGAAGGCTTCGATAGGTCAGCATAATTTTTATTATGAATATTCATTGCTGGATGTACGGTTTCTACCGGCTGCATGATATTATTTACTGGCACCATTTTTGCCTTTTCATTCACGATTGATGAGAGTGCGGTTCTTTCAACCCGCACTCATATTGATGAGTTCTGGCCCGGAATATTTATTTTATAATATCGGGTCAGTCAGTTACCGATTACGGCCAGGATTTCGTCCTCTTGGGGCACAGCAACCGCCTTTCACGTCCGGGCATTGAGGTTGATTTGTTCCAGGTAAACTGCCCAGCAGGAGCCATGGATCGCCACCGGCACTGTCTTGCGTGCCAGGTTCGGTACCTTGTGTCCACCATTTAGCTGCATAGTTTTTACCTTTCCAACTGACGCGATCTGCTTCGTTATACACAGTATTTACATCCCACTGTGGGTAAGCGGAAGCCGTCTGAACAACAATGTCATATGAAACGGTGTCACTGAGACCACCGGCATCCGTAACCATCAATTTGAAAACCAAAGGTTGATTGACTAAAACTGTTGGTGCGGTATACGCCAAAACTTTCTCTGTCAATGAGATTGCTGTTACGTTGGCTGGTAGTGTCCAGAAGAAGGTTAATGGTTGTCCTTCCGGATCGTAAGAATTAGATCCGTTTAGTGTGCCTGTAGCACCGCTGGCAACCGTTTCATTACCTGTTACTACGGCGACCGGTGGTTGATTAATTCCACCTGCAACCTGGAATGTATAACTATCGGAGCCGGACTTTGTGCCATCTGAGACGGTCAGTGAAACGGTGTAGCTACTTTGGTAACCCGTAGCAGGCACACGTAACTTAATTATTTGATCCGTCAGATTGCCCGACACGTTTAGCCCTGCCGGAACATTCCACTGCCAAGTTATCGGATCACCGTCTGGGTCATAGGAATGGCTGCCATCGAAAGTGAGCTCAGCAATCGGTGACACTGGGCTTTTGGGCCCCTGGATTTGTGCTACTGGAGCACGGTCAATTGGGTCGGGGCTGACATTGACACCTTTAAAGTAAAACGGTGTCATATCAATGACCTGATTAACGATTGGCGCACCGAGCCCTTCACGTGCAGCATTGACCAATAGGCCATTGTCCTGATCTGCCGTCCAGGTAAAAACGCCGCCTAATCCTTTTTCACGCGCATATTCTGCCTTGGCTTTTACTGTGCGTGGAGTATCCAGAGACAAAAACAGTTTCGATGATGTATTGTAAAGGTAGTCGGCATCGGCAAGTTCATCGGTATAAAGCTGGAAACCGTTTTTACCTTTTTGAGTTTCAAGGTCCAAGTAGTTATAGATGATGTCGTACCATTCAGTACTACCAGATTCAAAGGAACCTGTCGTAGTGCCCGACCCTGGTTCATACGTACCAATTAGCGGTGAAGGCTGAGTGATTACTGCATTGCGGGCGTTACGTGTGTAGCCCGCATAACCAATATTAATGCTACTTTGCGCGACACCGACAGAAATGAGGTAATCCACTGCAGCATCAACTCCCCAGGTCGTTTCATTTGTTTTATGCAGGTTAGTGTGATGATTGAGAGAGGCAGCCCAGGGTGTACCAAAGAAGTCGTAGGTCATCAGGTTAATTCCGTTTAGACCTGCCGCAAGTAATCCGGGAACGTCTGATTTGGCAAGAATTGTAGGATCTGCTGATGAAGCAATACTAATTTCAGTGTTGCCTAAACCTGCATTGGTAAAGGCTGCTCGTAAGTCTTTCATCAAGAGAATGTAATAAACACTGTCATCATCACTGTAAGGATTATTATTCCCCGCAGCACCAGGGTACTCCCAGTCGATATCCAACGCAGTGAACATTGGGAAGCGTTTAAACAAGTCAATGATGCTGGCACAGAAGCGGGTTCGTTGCTGTGAATCTCTAGCCATATCGTGAAAACCATTGCTCATGGTCCATCCACCGACACTGAAAGAGAGAATTAAATTATGGCCCTGAGCTTTGGCTTTCTTTTGTAAATCACGCAAGCCACCCAACACACCCTGTACTTTATCCTGCTGAAAATCATCAGGCATGGGGATATCAACCCAATTCGGAAAACCATTGTTCAAGTAACTTTGCGCATCACCCCAAACATCCAGAAATGTGACTGAGCCATCCTGCGTATTAATGCCGAAATCTGATGCACCTTTCGCTATTGCCGAAGATTTCTCCCCCTGGTCGCCGATAATTCCAGCAAAACCTACGATGAGTTTGTCAAATGCAGTTGGTGAAACCAGTGTTAGATCTACGCCACGGCCGCGATCAGAAGCGGGCTCTTGCTTACCTTCTAAGCGGCTATCGTATTGAGACCAGTCTGTGTAATAACCGAAAACTTTCGGACGTCCTACTGTATTGTATTTATTGTAAACAGGTTTTGCGACACGGGCAGAAGTGTAGCTAAATTTCTCTGAATCAGTTGCAGAGTCAAAATTATCAAGTTGGTAGGACTCATCTGTAGTTGCATCGGGCTTAGTAATATTGGACATAAACAATCCTTAATAATTGTGAGTGGAAACTATTCTTTATGAATTTATTTCGGAGTCTCTTTTCGCAGAAAGATGTTAACTATCCTGGCTTCTTTGGCTAATTTTGCAAATAAAGTAAATTCTGCTTTGTGGTTATAAAACAGTGACTTATGAAAAGTAAACTTAACAAGTTAACAAACCTGCCTTTAATAACAGGTAAGACAATTCAATAACTATTGACAGTGTTTTCAGCATTCATATACTTGGATGTATACAATTAATAACTATGATGTTTATATATGAATGATAACAATGATTTTCATACTAACTTCATCGACCTCAACGAGGTTATTAATGAACACATTCAAGATGATATTTATCGTTGGTTATTTTCAATAAAATTTGATAGCTACGCTTACGTTGTTTCCCCACGCAATGGTAATGATTTTTTTATATTAAATGGATTTAATTTTCTTTGGAAAAAACACTATACTGAGTATCAGTTTCATAAAATAGATCCTATTTTAGCTAAAGCCAGAAATTATCAGTGTCCATATATATGGAGTAGTGTTAATTTATCAATAGACAATAGATTTCTTAATTGTGCCAAGAAACATGGTGTGCGTTTTGGTTATTCGGTATCATTGCCATTGAACGAGGATTACCTTTCAGTATTGAGTATTGTCCGTAATAATGATGCTTTCATCTCTCGAAAGGATTCTGTTAGCACAATTGGTATGATGTATATTTATTTGCAAAAACTGAATGATTCCTCACAGGCATATATCAATACCATGAACAGCAAACAGCTAATTATACCTAGGCTGACTAAAAGGGAGCAGGAATGTTTACAATGGGTGGCTGAAGGGAAAACAAACTGGGAGATAAGTAAAATACTTTCGATTTCAGAAAGAACGGTTATTTTTCACGTTAATAACTGCATGGCTAAACTTGATTCGAAAAACAGAGTGCAGGCCATTACGAAAGCCATGCGCGTGAAAATAATTACATAGTCTGAATGGATTTGTCGCATTAGCGCAGGCAAACCAGCAAAAGTCACGCGGATTACTTTTAAGGCAGCCAACAGGTAAAACTGTTCCGCCGGCGACAATCCTTCATCAGCTGAATGCTGAAATTTACCCTTCCGTATCATGTGGATTAATTCCATATCAGCCAGAATCGTCTGCGCACGTCGGAATGATTTGAATCCCTGCATCGATCGGGTTCACCGTTTGATATTCCGGTGGTCCTGCTCCAGAGTAATGCCTCCAATTAGTTTATCTGGTGTATAATGCCGCCTTTTAAGATATTCCTGTGACCAGCGTTACTGTTCATTGCCCTCACTGCCACAACTGGTAGCGGGTTTTCCCGTTCTGTCGCATTAAGGCGCTAACAGGTAACATGCTGTTTTTTTATGATGTTGCCTGACCATGTCTCTGATCCGAAAAGCCTTCAGTCGCCTGCATTACCCTGTCGATATTATTGCCCACAGTGTCCGCTGGTATCTGGCTTACTCACTGAGTTTGCGGGATCTGGAAGATATGATGGCAGAGCGGGGTATTCTCGTTGACCATTCCACCCTCTATCGCTGGGTTATCCGCCTCGTCCCCTTGCTGGATAAGGCGTTTCGTCGACGTAAACACCCTGTGGGCCGCCGTTGGCGAATGGACGAAACCTATATAAAAGTTAAAGGCCAGTGGAAATATCTGTACCGGGCTGTAGACAGCAACGGCCAGACCATTGATTTCCTGAAACTGCCGAAGGGTGAGCTGGACCGGAATAGTCTGTCCAGACTGGTTTCTCGCCATAATCGCCGTCAAAGAATGAGGATATTAGGCGAGTCACCAGAACAAACGCAAATCACAGCTGGCACAGGGCTGCAGATAAATTCCAGCCAGCAGAAAACCCGCTACCAGTTGTATATAACAGGGGGGTATGAATACTCGTTGACTTAGAATTTCAGTGAGAAACCGGCGTTAACCATGAACGGTGACTCCATTTTATTCGAGTGATTGTACTGTACACTGGCACCTACATTCAGGTTTTTAGTGACCTATGCGTTAATACCCGCATCATATATGCCAGTCACGTCAGACATATTATCTTCCAGTCGGTCGTCATTGACCTGTACGATATTGTCGTTCACCAGTTCATATGCCACCGCCAGTTTCAGGTACGGTTTGAGCTCAGCAGAGCGAACGTTAATCCTGGTGCCAAGATTTACCCCGCTTTCTACTACCAGGGAATTCACACTACTGACATCAGCTTTCATGCCATTGGACAAATTATAGTTATCATGGTCGGTAGTAAAACCGGTCACGGCAACGTAAGGGGCGACGAACGAGCGGTCATAAGTGAAGTATTTTCCTGCTTCAAGATGCCCCGAGAGTCCATTCTGGTTGTAGTCCCCATCAGCGGCACCACCGCTGGTCATTGTGGCATTGACCCCATCTTTGAACTTGTTCACTTTCACGATACTGTCGACGTAGTATCCGCTGTTATTCATCCAGCTTAGATAGCCGCCCGTTGACAATGAATCAACATTGCCCGATCCATCTTTGTCGAAATCGACGTCGCTATTGGTATCACCCACAATACCGCCGACGGTCAGATGGCTATTGGCGAAGTCTTTGCTGGCATCTGCACCCAACATTACGCCGTTAAGGTTCATATAAAACCCGGCAGCATTATTATTGACGCTTTGCTTATTGCCGATGTAACGCGCCCACACATTTAAATCATGCGACGTATCGCGAACCGCATCAACACGGTCGCGGACGGTGTGCATTTCCACATCGTTTATGATGGGTTCTGTGACCGCCATCGACAAAACGGCAGAAGTCGATGGTGTATACGCTGGCGCAGTTTCAGGTGGTGCTGGCGGTGTAGAGCCCGTGGACAAATCCCAGTTACCGTTACCGTTACCGTCTGTAACCAGGTGATATTCATAAGTCCCGGCATCCACGACGCTACCTTTATTGGCGAGCTTAAATTCAGCCGTCCCGCCATTTGCCGTGACAACGCGCAAGGGGTCATCATTGACCGGGCTGACGCCAGAATCGGTGGCATATACATTGAAATTACCACTGTCAGTCCCGGTGATATTAATCGTGCTGCCTTTCATCTCACCAATACTGGTATTGATATAAAAGTTACCGCTGCCGCTGAGCGTATCTGTGGTTAACGAGCTGTAATTAGTGGGGTCGAGAAAGACGCTGCCACCCTGCATATCCAGAGAATTAACTTGGTAATTCAGCGAATTGCTGGCACCGTGTGAACCGTCGAAGTAAACATTACCCGCTACAGTGAAATCTGCCGCTGAAATGTCTGCATGTGCCCAGACAAAAGTCGTGGCACCGGCATTAGTTATGACATCACCGGTGATGCTGGGTGTAGTATCTTCTGTCGCTTTGCCGTCTACGGCTTTAATGTTTAACAGGCCATTATTGGTAATGTTATTGGCGTAACTGTCGTCCTCTATGGTCATCGGTCATCGCCCCGGTTGATGTTATCACCGTGTCATCAAGACTGGACTGATCTCTGCTGTCAACCATGCCTGCAACGGTCATATTATTGATTGCAGAATAACCAGAAAGTTGGGCATAACCGCCTTGCTCAACCAATAAGTTGTTAGATGTTGATATATTTTCGGTATTTGTATCGGACGATCGGGCGTACCCGGATGAATACCTTCCGCCAACTTTTACAACGGTGTCATTATCCGTACTACCGTGATTATCGATTTCGCCATAAACGATACTGTTATTTGCTACGCCCGCCGTTGGGGCAATATTCTGATCTTCTGGGTGGTAATTGGCCTGAACAACGAGAGTGCCACCTTGCTGTACTGTGCTTCCTTGGCTGATACCGCCATTTTGAATATTTTGTGTACCACCAGATTCAATAACGGCATTAAAAGATTGCGCAGTATTTATCTGACCTGGCTCGTTTTGTGAACCTGTGTTAAGCACTCCGCCTGCGCTGAGGTGGGTATCATAATCGGCACCGAAGCGGTGATTTAACACGGATCCATAACCGGTGACGACGCCACCGTTGAGGATGTCCATGGTACCTGTGTTAATGGTGATAGTACTGGCGGTGCCGCTAACGAAAAGATCTGCATCCTGGCTTTTAAGGGCTGAATTATAAATGAGTCCAAGAGAATCGATAGTCTGAGTGCCTCCCTCATTATTCATTCCACTGGTAACTCCGCCAGCATAAATGTGCTGTGAACCATCGTTAATAATGGAGTTTGTGATTGTGCCATAAACATTTTTGAGTTTGATTGGGATTATCAATTGTCTCATTATTAACAACATTTTCTGCGGAAATATCTGGGGTGAAACTTGCCTGGGAGTTTGATGCATTAAGAGTCACCAATATCCCGAAAGAAATAAGTTTGATGTTCATTGGGAAGTAGCCTTGTAATATAAATAACAAGTAAAGTATTAAATTGCGTGGCGAAATTATATGTTGATTTTAAGGTAGGAAACAATGTGCAGAAATGGACGATATTCTCTATTTCATTGATTTTAAATTTTTATTTATTTTTGATGAAATCATTTTCCTGATTAGGATGACGGAAAAACATCATTTACGCGAATGAATAATTGTTAGGTATATTTATTTTTGATCGAAGGCGACAGGTTTCTTAATGCTTTAATTGTCAGGGGTTAATAGATTTTAGCGGGGGTTGTCAGAGCGACAAAATAGTGGTTAAACATATTTAGTATGTTTCATTTTCACTTCTTCCTCAGTTAAAGTGTGTATTATCTATGGAGTGTGAAAAGATTTTATAAAAATATAGCCCTGCTATAAAGTCAGGGCTTGAGTGTAAGTGGTTAAAATAAAATTATTAATATTTTGCAGGGAAGTTTTTTATTATTCCTTTTAGTTTGCCATTTTGTATTTCAATATAACCACCAAGACGTAAGTCTGCCAACATTTTCATCACTCCACTTCTGGCAAGATGAGTTCGGGCAAGAATATAATTGCTGACACTAATCTTCTTTCGGCTTTCAATGGGTAACAGGGCGAGTTCGTGCAACAAGCCACAGACAATTTCATAAGTTGTACGACTTATCATCAAATCCGCAATATAACTTTGATAGTCAATAATATAACGATAATAATCAATCAATTCTCTAACCAAACCGTGTTTCGTGACCAGCTCGATAACGGTATCGCGTGGCAATGTTAACACTTTGCTTCCCTTTAACGCGCAGAAAGTATTAATCTCCTTACGGTAACCTGAAGCCAGTACACCAATGAATGTTGGACCAGAAACGACAGCGTAAAGCAGTTGGTCTGAGTTGCGGAAAATATTCATCACCCCTTCAAGAAGCACTATCACAACCTGTTCACCATTATTGCCTGTCAAACTAACGTGGACCATATCTGAATGCGTATCAACAAATGTGCCGTGAGGGCTGCATACATCAATAAGACGGCGAATGGACTCGAACGGTTTTTCGCCAGGAGTGAATGCTTTATCTTCCATGTTATGCTCCCCTTTCATAATGTTTAAAATCCATCTACAGAGAAAATATAATTAAAGTAACCGTAGTCACCTGTTAACAATATTCAAATCTACGTTGCCGCTAATGACAGTAGAAAAACGGCTTTGCCAGAATTGAGATTAGCGTTACTGTCCAATCATAGACGTTGACAATTAAGTAAAGTTAGATTAAAGCTGCAGATTTTTCAAGTATATATACATCGAAATCCCTATCTGCATTACATCTTTATTGGGGTATGGATACCCAACCCTGAATTTATGACACTGGTTTCTGGTTTCCTGCCCAGTAGTGCTATCAGATCCTACCCACGTAATGTGGACACGGTCCTAAGCGAGGTTCTGATTTTCAAACTGTTCCGGGCTGAGTCCGCCACAGGGGCTGTGACATCGCCAGCGATTGTAGTCACACTCAATATAATTAAACACCGTAGTCCGCATTATTTCCCGACTGGCAAAGTATTCTCCGTGGATACATTCCACTTTCAGCGAGTGAAAGAAGCTTTCCACAGGCATTGTCGTAACAACAGCCTTTTGCGCTCATACTGCTACGCAGATTATGACGTTTCAGTAAGGCCTGGTAATCCCCTGAACAGTACTGGCTGCCTCTGTCAGTATGAACAATGACTTTTTCCGGGCGCTTTCGCCGCCAGAGCGCCATCTGTAACGCATCGCAGGCCAGTTGCGCCGTCATGCGTGGCGACATTGACCAGCCGATGACGGCTCGGGACCACAGGTCAATGACCACCGCCAGTCATCAGTGCGAAGATAGGTGATATTTCCCACCCATTTCTGATTCGGCTCACAGGCGTAAAAGTCCTGCTGCAGCAGATTTTCAGACACCGGCAGACCATGCTCACGGTAACTCCCCGGGCTGAACCGGCGCGAGGCCTTAGCGTGCAGCGCCTGACGGCGCAAGCTGGCTGCAATGGTTTTGACGTTGTACGCCGGAAGCTCATCAGCAAGACGCGGTGCGCCATATCGCTGTTTTGCGTCACTGAATGCCTTTCGGACTGCGTTATCGCAGACAAGACGGAACTGCTGACGCGGGGTTATCTGATGACGATGCAGACGCCAGGCATACCAGTCGCTGCGGGCGACACGGAGCACCCGACACATGGCTTTGTTGCTGAACTCAGCCTGATATTTTTCGATAAAGACATACTTCATTTCAGGCGCTTCGCGAAGTATGTCGCGGCCTTTTGGAGAATGGCCAACTCTTCTGCCTGCTCTGTCAGTTGGCGCTTGAGCCCGGCATTTTCGGTCGCAAGTTCCTGCTCACGTTCGGATGCGGACAGGCTCTGCTGTTGCTTGCTACGCCAGGTATAAAGTTGCGATTCGTAGAGGCCGAGTTCACGCGCGGCTGCGCCAATACGTTGAGCGAGTTTAAGCGCTTCGTCACGAAAGGCGGGCGTGTGTTGTTTGCGGGGCTTGTTTTTCGTTGCTGATGGTTTAGTCATGAGTCACCTCTGGGTAAGAGTTTACTCACTTAGCGCTGTGTCCACTATTGTTGGGTAAGATCAATCTGCTCGCTGTGTACACCACACATCGTCAGGAGCATCGTGGCTCAAATTGCTCTCGAACAGAATAAACTAATTTATCAGTATACGTTGATAATTTAAATAGACGTTTGTCCTAAATTGGACGTTGCGAGCAATATTTCTGCACACTAGACTGCGTGCAGATTACGGAGTTCAGTGTTATCTGAGTTAAGTGCACATCCCGATACTTTTCAATATATTACTTAATGGGAGTAGTGAACTATTCCTTTTACCCTGCAGGTTATCTCCACCGGTGCTTACTCTGTCGATGCTGGCGTGAACGTCAGCGCAAATATTGTGGCTCCGGCATGCTCAGTTTCTGTTGGTTCTGTTAGTCAGAACGTCGAGCTGGGCAAAGGGCGCGCCTTATCAAGGCTGGGGATGCAACGGCATGGACCTCGTTTAGCGATGATTTCGAGGCGTGCCCGGAAACGGTGACGACGGTGACCGTGACCGTTACATTAACCGGGTCACTAGAACCCGACGTGCCGGAGCACTACATCAATACCGGGACCACTACACATGTCGCTATTGAAGTGATGGATGTTGCGAGCACACAAGCAATGAGCAATGGGAAAACTTTAACCATAGGCATCAATACCGAACATAAAACGTCCCTAGCATTAAAAAGCAGGATGATCACACCAAATGGTAAGGCTACTTCAGGTAGCGTTATTGGATTAACGCAGCTTTTAAATAAAGGCGCTGCAATTACCTTAGAACGAATTCTCAGCAACTAGGATTAACGTCATGAAAAGCCTCAGACAGGAACTGGTGCAGATAAACAAAAACAAACAAGGTTTAAAAAATAAAAAACTGGATTTAAATTTACTGCCTGTATTTGTTAAAATGTTCAATGATTACAGTATGATGAAGAAATATGATGTTATAGATATGTCATTTTTTTCCACCTCATGTCCTTTGAATAAATTAAGGGATTATTTTGATGATCCTCTTTTTATCCGAAAAGGCCGGAGTCTGATTGCGACATCATTCGCGGAAGAGCTTTATGCACTGATCAATAAAGAGTTAACAATACTATTGGTTAATATTCAGAATGTCTCCAGATCCTCCGAAATGGAATGATGATCTATTTGAATTAAATGTATTAGCTACGAAACTTTTGTTTTTTTGGTTAGGGTATGAAGGTTGTGCTAATAAAAGATAGCAACTCTTCTTTTAAAGAATGCGTTAAATTAATTATCAACAATTACTTTTACAGCACTAACGATAGGCGTTTAATTACATTTACGGAAAATTTTAATGAAGAGAGTGTTAAGCATGCTGATGTTATAATATTAAACATCCCTGCAGGTACATACTATCTGTGCTTTCCTTTGTTGAAACTCAGAAAAAAAGATAGTATTTTAATCATTGTTATTGATGAAATTGTAGAGCATAAGCTTAAGGAGTTACTTCATTGTTTTGAAAAAAAACTACTTTCATTTCTCGTCATTGTAGTGTTAATAAATTGACTCACTACTTAGATAAGAAAAGTACCCGCTGGGTTTCCCCCCCTAAGTAAGCCATGCCACTCTTGTAAGCGACGAGTATTAACCCCACTTCAAAAAGATATATGCCTCGGCCTTTCTCAGTGCTTTTCATAGCATTATATTGCTGCTCATTATGATATTTCATACAAAAAAGTTAGTTTTTACAAAACGCTGATTAAAAAAGTTCAAATTATCTAAATAGCTGCGCCTATTACCGCTCCACTTTTGTTAACCCGTGTTGACTGCCGGGGAAAGGTGAAGCCGATTTCATAAACTGTCTGACATTTTTCAGTAACTGCCACATTGTCCGGCAGCGATGATTACGCGTGATTGTTTCATGTAATGCCAGCCATAAAATCTCTATCCTGTTCAACCACGGTGAGTAAACTGGCTGATAAATAACAATAAATTTTGGATTCTCCTTCAATCATTTCAGCGTCTTTTTGTTCTTGTGGATGATATGGTTATCAACAATTAGCGTGAGCGTTTTTGCACTGCGATATGTGCTTCTCAACTGACTTAACATCCTGATAAGTAAACCTGAGTCTTTACTTGTGCCATTCACATAATCCACTCTTCCTGTCCCGGCATGCAGCACTCCTGCAAGGTAATGCTTTTGGTTCTGTCCTGGCGTTGGGATGCGTTTTTGCTGCCCTTTTTTCTGCCAGTCAGCGCCAATTTTTGGATTCAAATCGATATCCACTTCATCCTCGTAAAATACGGGATGATCGGCACAGTTTTTTTCTAACGCTGCACTCGTCGCTACCAGTTTTTCCTCTTTGTGAGGATCACGAATATGGAGTGTCGGAGCCGCTCTGTGCCAGACAATCCCAGCCCCCGGTAACCAGCGACGAAGCGAGCCTGGATGTAACGTCGCATTAAATAGTTTATTAATTTCAATCGTTAATATCTCAGTACTCCATCGAGAACGCAGATAGCCGAAATCTTGTGGTGAACGTTGAACCAGTAAATCGAGCATGCGTAGCATTGCTTCCATAGGCTACTTTCTTTGACGTCCGGGAGGCAGACTTTTCAGGCCTTCAGCCCCAAATAAAGTGAACCAGTTAATCCAGCGCCCGACGGAAGAACGGGCTGCGCAAAGAGTTTTCGCTACGTGAGTCAAAGATTCGCCACGATGTAGCATCAACATTGCCATGAGGCGTCTGGCGTGGTTTTTATCCGCAGTTTTGTGCACGGCTTTGTGCATATGGCGTCGTTCATTACGAGGTATAGGTGCTATGATCGGCATAACTCAGTCCGGTTAGTGAGGGTTTGTGATGTTTGGCGATTGATCAGATCGCTCAAACCGGATTGAGTTCCCTTCAGTGATCTACTATTAGGCGCAGCTATTTAGACGTGAGTTTCCTACCTGCGTAAGCGGCACATGTAGACCGTCTGTTGGTCTCCATCCGGTTCGGAGAAAATAATGTCCTTCATTTATGATCTGCACCCGCAGTGCGGGTGTATTCTGAGTGACGCGCAGTGCGAACTTTTGCCTTTATCGAGCGCCTTGATTTGAGTATAAATTTCAACCAATCACCGATGAGGAAGCGCTATCAGGGACGATTCTGTCACGATGATAAAGAGGGCAGTTTTCGCGCATGCGCAAAGATATTGACCATGACTTCTTACCAACAGACGATGATTAGCATTGAAAATGGCACTACTCAGCTTCCTGCTGCCTTTATTTGCAATGTGTTCGGGATCCATCGCTGTAGCTATCGGTACTGGCTAAGCCGACCGCAGAAACCTGATGCAAAACAAATCGTTATACTGAGCCTGGTTCGTGAAGTTCATCATACCAGTAATGGCTCTGCGCGGGCCCGGAGCATTGCCGATATGGTCAGCGCAAAAGGTGTTCCGTTGAGTCGCTGGCGGGCCAGTAAGATAATGAAAGAGCTGAATACAAATAATTTATCTAGCTAAATGATGGAAATACAATTTCTATTTACCGTCCATATTTAGACTCTTGTCAATTTTTACATTAGGTTTAATATACACCCCATACTGCATTGCAATAAAGTTCTTAGATATTATTTTTCACACATTAACTGCGACAAATGACGCATTCCCAAACCCTGCGACGTTGTTATATATAAACTTAATAAATCCAGAGATTAATAATGAGCAAATTAAATAAGCTTGCATGCCTGTCATTGGTCTGCTGTAGCCCCTTCCTTGCTTCTCAGGCTGTACACGCCTCCGGCATGAAACTTGAAACCTCTGTTGTTATCGTAAATACAGCAGACGGAGAAGGCGTGATGACGCTTAAAAATACAGATTCAAAACCTGTATTACTTTATTCATCGGTTGAGAACTTACCCGGTGATAAAGAAGAGTCACTGATTGTTACGCCCCCTGTCGTGCGGGTTAATCCAGGCGACAGCCAGACAGTACGTTTCATGCTTAAAACACCAGGTAAAAATGTCGAGCAATTTAAACGTGCTATTTTCGAAGGCATTCCTGCCACTGATAAATCCGCGGATAAACTGCAAATTACCATTCGGCAGAATGTCCCTTTAATCATTCACCCTTCGGCTTTGAAAGATAATCCGGAGCCATGGAAAGATTTAAAATGGCAGCAGGTGAATGCGAGCAGCATAAAAGTAACTAACACCGGATCTTACGTTATCCGTATGTCTCCTGAAATTACGTTATTACCGAAAAATATTAAAGGTTCAATGGGTGGGAACTATATTCTTCCCGGTCAGTCTCGCGATGTCACTCTGCGCGGCACAGTCTCCGGCGCACAAATGGTACAAATCACACCCGCCAATAAATATGGCTATTTTGTTAAGCCTTATGAAACAGAATTAAGCAGCCATTAAGAATAAATAATTACTCACACATCAGGATAATTATCATGAACGGAAAACTAAGCAGTAAATTAATCATTACGACCATGCTGGCGGGCTCAATGTCTGCTGCCATGGCACAATCTGACGGTCCCAGCGGAGAGCTGACGGTGAAGGGGACGTATACACCTCCGGCATGTACCGTCTCGCTTGGGGGAAATGGCACCATTGACTATGGTCATATCTCTTCAGCAAGCCTGGAAGACAGCACGTCGACCAGCCTTCCAATAAAAACGTTAGCAAATGCGGTGACGGTGACATGTCCTGACAAAGCCGGCATTGAGCTGTCAGTTATAGATAATCGTGCCTCAAGCACTCTGGCAGGTACAGACGCTAAAACACGAGCAGCATTATTGCCCGGTGGGTTGGGTAGTGACGAGGTGTCGACGGGTGCAACCCCTATATTGCTAGGATTAGGCAGTGACTCCGTGGGCAAACCGGTCGGAAATTATGTGGCAAACTTCAATAATGCCACCGTTGATGGCAAAGCTGCATACTTTTCAGATATGTCAATGATGGGCATGGGCGGGGCCGTAGCTGGTACAACTGGCTATCTGTCTAAGCCTATCGATGACTGGGCGCAATACTACACCCGCGTTGTCGGTGCTGACGGAGCCTCTGTCTCGGGCAATATCTTTACCATGGATTATTCCGTGCAGGCTGCCATTGCGCCAAAAGAAACATTGGATACATCAAGCGACATTAACCTTGACGGTCTTATCACTCTCACTGTTTCTTATATTTAGGGATATCTGTAATGAAAGAAATTAAATATATCGCAATTGGTGTACTGACACTTGCTTGTAGTTTAAGCGCCTATGCACAAATACCTAACGGAAGCGTTAATCTAAAAGTCATTGGTAAAATCTCGCCAGCCAGTTGTACCATGGTCCTGGGGGCAACGTCCGGTAATCTTGATTTTGGCCACATTGATTACAATAATGTAGATTCCAATGAGCTATACATTGGTTCTGCTAATTACCCAGCTAAAACCCTTAGCGGTTTAACGGTTAACTGCGACAGTCCAACGCTTATTGGTATTTCAACCACGGATAACAGAAAATCATCTGTGTTAAACATGAATATTAGTAATGGGAGATCATATAACCAGGACGGCGAAGTGATAAATAACATTGAACCGTATTTGGGTTTGGGTACTGACGCTAAAGGCGTTGCCATCGGCGGCTATACTGCAGACTTTATTCACCTGAAGGTCGATGGTAATACTTCACGCTTTTCAGACTGTATGGCACAAGACTCTGAAACGGCCAAAGTGGCGAGCTATGCCTCTGCCAATGATTGCCCAGCCGGTCAGGTCCGCAAGGTTCTTGACACCTCGGGGAATATTATTTCCGGTAAAGTATTCACCTGGGATTACATCGTCTCGCCGATGTTAAACACACCAGACAATTTAGACCCGGCAGGCTGGTCGATGGATGGCTCAGTGACTTTGCAGGTTGTCTATTTGTAATATGGCAGTAACGCCTTATTTTTAAACTAAACAAAAGTCATTTTGTTTATTATCCCGCACATTAGGAAAGATTAAATGACTTTTAAAAAAATTAGTTTAACAGTTAGTGCATTTTTATTTCTGTCAGAAATTCTTTTCCCTGTAGCCTATGCAGATGATGACATCGACTTTGACGTAACTACCCTGCAAGCACGTGGGCTTTCAACTTCATTGAATGATTATTTTCGCTCAGGGACTAAGTTCTCGCCTGGGGTAAGTAAAGTCACGCCTGTCATTAATGGTACTGAACAAGCCGTACTGGGATTAACCTTTGATGAAAAAGGTGAACTTTGCCTGCATAACGCCGATCTCTCCAGTCTGCATATAAAGCCAATAAAAAATGAAGAAGACCGGTGTATAGATTTAAAGTCTAAATACCCACAGGCGACAATCAATTTATCGCCGGGCAGTAACAAAGTAGACTTATTATTACCTCCCGAAGCCGTAGAAGACGCTAACAATCTCGACATTAGCAGTTATCAAACCGGTGGGACTGCGGCACTGTTCAATTACGATATGCTGATGATGAGGAACCATACAAAGTCTGATGGTAATGATGACAGCGATATCGACAATGACAATAAATTGAGCACCTTTCAGTCCAACACTGAGATTGGGTTTAATTTTGATGACTGGATAATACGCAGCCGTCAGAGCTACAGTTCAACAGACGGTGAGCAGACCTTCGATCAGCTTTACACCTATGCACAACGTACCCTGCCGCAATACAAAACCATCATGCAGGCAGGTAAAGTCAACATCGCTGGCGGTGTGTTTTCTACTCCGCAGATTTACGGGGTCCAGTTTTCCCCTGAACAAGCCCTAATAAATAATAAAAGCAGCGGTGCCAGCGTCAATGGTATTGCACAAACTCAGGCTCGTGTGGAAGTCCGTCAGGCGGGCGTAATGATTTATTCCACCCAGGTTCCTTCTGGCCCTTTCCAGCTCGACCATTTGTCCACCCTGAATAACACGGCAGATCTACAGGTCAGCGTCATTGAACAAGATGGTTCAACGCGGACCTTCGTTGTACCGGCCTCGTCGTTCGCACACCATTTTAGCCAGCAGGAAACCAGCTTTTCCGGGGCGATTGGTAAATTGGATGAAAGTGACAATAACGATGGCGTGTCAGGCTCAATGGCAACACTGAGCATGACGACTCCGTTCAGCAGCCGTGCCATGTTTAGCGGCGGCGTTTTGCTGGCACAGCAATATGAAAGCACCGCGGCGCAACTTAGCACCGGGCTGGAAAGTGGGTTAGCGCTCTCCGGAAAGCTGACCATCGCGAATGACCAGCGCAATCATGTCAATGGCGTGCAGTCTAACGTGTCAGCGAGCATGCCGGTGGGCGAGCAACTGACCGTTCAGGCATCTGCGACATTGCAGAACAGCGGCTATCGCGACCTGACCGACGGTAAAGACGTCGATCACGAAGATGACCATCCTGGTAAGGATGACGATGACAATTATAACGATCAGTACAATCGCTATAAATCACAGTACAACGCAGGTATGGCGTACCGTCTGGGTGAATTAGGCTCAATTAATATGGCCTGGTCACGGGCAACCATGTTTGGTGATGACGGGACGACTGACCGCTGGACTGCCGGGTGGTCAAAAACATTTACCGGAGGCATATCTGTTTCCGTGAACGCTGAACGTGACACTGGCGCGGATGCTGAGTCGCTGGTGTATGCCAATATGAGCATCCCATTTGGTTCATTCCATATTGGGGCAAATATGTCCCGGGTAGGCGATTCGACCAATCAGGGTATTACCTTAGATCAAACCCTTAATGAGCGCGTAAATTATTCCCTGTCGGCCTATAAGAACAGCAATGGTGATACCAACACGTATAATGGCAACCTGCATGCGATAACAAATTCTGCGCAATTAAGTCTGGGTTATTCCCGCTACGATCAGGATAGTAATACCTATTCTCTGGGCGCAACCGGTGGCGTTGTCGCAACCAAACAGGGGGTATTATTCACCCCTTATCAGGTACAAGACACTTTCGCCGTCGTACAAATCCCTGGGGTTAGTAATGGCGAGGTACAGACGCCACAAGGGTCTGTCTGGACGAACAGAAAAGGTTACGCCGTTTCTTCTGGCATGAATGCATACGGTGAATCAAGACTGGTGCTTGTCACCAAAAGCTTACCTAAAAACGTGGATATCAATAACGGTATCCAGATTGCTCACGTCGCCCGAGGGTCGGTCACGGATTACACATTCGGCACGGTACTCAGCCGACGAGCATTAATCCGTATCTACACCGCAAATGGCCACCTTGCTAACCGGGGAGATGTGGTTACAGACAGCCACGATAATTACCTCACGACAGTGGGTGGCGATGGCACAGTATTTTTAATCGACGGACAGCTTGAGCAGCAGCTGGTATTGAAGTCTTCCGGGCAACCGCGTTGCCACGTGGCATTTACGTTGGCACCTAAACCTGACGCCGACAAACTTTACGAGACATATGATGCACAATGTAAATTGTAAGAGGCTCCGTACGTTACTGTTGAGCTGCAGCCTGGCGGCAATCACCGCTTCAGCCCACGCGGCACAGTGCGATTTGAATGTCAGTCAGATTATGACGGATTTCGGTACCTTTAACCGGGGAACCCTGACTGTCGCCGCTAACAATCAGCCTCAGAATATCATCGGTAAAAAAGTCTCTACCGTGACTGTGACCTGCCCGGAACCCACGCGTGTCGCACTGTTTTACCATGCACCTGCGAGTGCGAGCGGCAAAGGTTTTTCACTGGGGAGCATGGCTCACCTGATCCTGGTAGGCAGCGATGCTCAGGCGGATGGTCACAGCATCAATTTTGCCTATCAGCAAGAAGGTGGTGGCGCGTCATCCGGTAACGGACGCAAACTGCCGCTGTCGGCCAATCGCGGTATCACCCCTGCTGATGGCATTCTCGTCACACACTTAACGTTTCAGCTTACCGCAGTGGCCGCATTGAACGATGCCGATCAGCATATCAGTGGGCAAGAGGTTTTGAATAACAACGGCAGCCTGGAGTTAGTCAGTGAATAATCAATCGAAGGTTTTTTGGTTCATTTCGTTAAGCATGGCGAGTTTTTGCGCCATGGCATCGTCTCAGGTGCAACTTTCGTTTACCGCCACCGCAGAGCCACCGCCTTGTCATATTCTGGCGACTCCCGACACACTCGATTTTGGTAATATTAACCGGAATACGTTGGCGGCAAAAACACCCACTCAAATTCCGGCCAGGTCGTTCCCCGGTGGAATTAGCATTCAGTGTGAGGCGCCTACCAGCATAGGCTTTAACGCGGTTGATAACAGTAGTGGTAGCGTGCTGAACAAAGGCAGTCTGAAATGGGATACCCCCGCTGTGACCGTCAGCCCCAGCGACACGGACCAGCGTTTCGGTCTTGGATATACGGAGACGAATACACCCATCGGCGTCTGGAACGTCGCTTTCCATTCTGCGCAGGTGGACGGTAAACAAGCTCAGGTTGGCATCGTTAATAATGGCCTGTTGGACCCCAACGATACCGCCCCAACAATGCGTAATGACGGTAAAAAGGTGGCCTGGGTTCAAAATAATGTCATCGCCGTTGGGGAGATTTTTAGTATTCAAGCTGATGCGGCTTTAACCATTGCACCTCTTGACGAATTATCGTCCAGCAGTGAAATAGATTTCGCAGGCTCAGCGACGCTGGAAATTGTTTATTTATAATTAAAAAACGGGTAGCGGGTTTTCCTGCTGGCTGGAATTTATCTGCAGCCCTGTGCCTGCTGTGATTTGCGTTTGTTCTGGTGACTCGCCTAATATCCTCATTCTTTGACGGCGATTATGGCGAGAAACCAGTCTGGACAGACTATTCCGGTCCAGCTCACCCTTCGGCAGTTTCAGGAATTTATCTTTCCCTACCTGGTGGCTCCACGACGAGGCCCCCGCCAAAGATCAGTTGCTTTAAGATATTTAACTATAACCTGACGATGCTTTACCTTGGCTGTCAGATGATTGCCAGCCCTAGGCTGTGCAGCACATTACTCCACCCCAAAACCCTCTACCAGTTGCTAGACATCGGACTCAAAGGCCAGCAGATCAGCTGGTTTATTCCGACTAGCGCACGACTGGGTTCATTGAACCAAAGGTTGTCAGGGCTAAGCGTCAATGTCGTATCATGATTTCGGCTAAAATTTCGATTTATTCAATAAAGCCATTCTATTGTGCTTTTACCCATTCCAAAGCTCGAGTTCGTGTAATTCATTTCGATAAGAGGGAAGATAATTCAGTAGCTGTAAATATACCTTTTGAATATCAATTGATCGCATGAATGCCAAGTAATCACAATGCCTAATAAATTTTTATATATTATTGACTTCATCACATTTTTGATATTGTTTCATTTAAAATGAGGTGATGTATATTATAGTCATCAAGATTTAGATTTTTTAAATTCAACAATATTCTGTTTTATCATGGAGTAAATGGCTATGCCTTATAGTGACGATGGTCAGGGGATTGTTCGTAGAGGGCTTCTCGAGCAGCAAATAATTCAGGAGAAT
Source organism: Buttiauxella agrestis (assembly GCF_900446255.1). NCBI lineage: Bacteria > Pseudomonadati > Pseudomonadota > Gammaproteobacteria > Enterobacterales > Enterobacteriaceae > Buttiauxella > Buttiauxella agrestis. Next base: position 264,475 of record NZ_UIGI01000002.1, read on the forward strand.
AAATTTTCAATTTATTCTCAAGCCGTCTACTGTGTTAACCAAATGCTGAGGTCTGCAAATGTAGGTATCTCTGAGCAGGCGTATCGAAGTATTTCACACAATTTAAATGCCGTTGCGAATGGGCATCTTTACGAAACTTCGGCATCGCTTTCGGAATCCAAGGTTTTCGCTCGCGACACTTTTGATGCACTAAAAGTTGGTGATTTCAAATCGGCAGCCATCACGGCAAGTGGTGTGGCAGTAAACATGATTGGAGGTCCATTGTTTTTCGGTAACTACGACCGAAACAAATTAACTGCCATTGAACGTCATCTCTATGATAGTTTTCATTTATAGTGTTTCGCAGGAAAAGGTAGCTACACGACCAATTAAATATATTGAAAACTGATTTGGGAATCAAACCATCGGGGCAATATTTCTATTGTCCCGATTTTGTATCACTTGCTTTCTAGTATCTTCATCCCAGTGTTATGATTTCATTCTATTATTGTCCAGGACTCTAATATATAATCTTTTAGCACTGGGTAAATAAGTGAAATATTTCCGACCCAACATGGACCTCGAAATGAGTCGTGAAGGAATGAGGATTCAGCAAAATGATTCGTCCATCGGGAATTTAACTTCCCGTTATTGGCCCCAAAAGAACTACACGTAGTATTCATCCGGTTGGGGTTTCCGATAACGCGCGGACGAAATCCCATTTTTAAATAAAAACCTTCGCTTCCCTCAAGCGGAGTGAGCATTGCCGTTCTTAAGTTATTCTCCCTTCCGAAATTTATCGCAGAAAAAACCAACAATTGCCCTAGGCCTGAATGTATATTAGGTTTTTTAATTGTTGGGTTGTTTGTGTTGCCATTAACATATATTGCTGAAATGTATAGAAAATCTGATTCACCCTCTTCGCTTTGGGCGGAGCAACGACCACTTGCAAGCTCCACATTGTTTTCAGTGATCAATGAGAAATTCATGGCATGTCTGTCATCTTCAGGAGGCTGTTCCCTTTCTTCATACAACCTGATTATTAAAGGATTGTTATTGCGTGGATTTTTTTCAAAAAAACGCATCATTTGATGAGGTTTCCTTTGGTTCAATATAGACGTCGGTTTTTAAAATACATTATACTCATAATCTATAAATTAACAGATTATTTTATTGTTTATTCCTGATGTTATGCAATACCCAGGCGTTTATGGCGTAGTGCACCAACTTGCTCTGCAAGTTCCATTTTATGTTATGTGTAAAATTTCTCCATGATGTGTATCCTGACTAATCAGTATTAAATCTACAAACAGCTTTAGTGATGTCGCTTTTTTCGGTTGGAGTGAGAAACTTCTCGTGAAATGCCAAGTTTTAAAGAGTACATGATTTTGTTCGCTTCTGTTATAAATTTCACACGTATAACAGCGAGATAAGTAATGCCGGGCGGGTTCGTTATTCTTAATGGTTAATTATTTATATTTTATAAGATAATATTTTAAGAAAACAATATTACTGCAAAAACACACCTGATTATCGACCCTGTAGGTTATAAAAATGTATGTTTATAAATAATTGTGTTTATTTTTTTGTGTTTATTGCGCGCTTTTTCTTTAATTAATAATTCATATGAATGCGTTGCGTCATCATTCATTTGCATGAGGAATGATTCGTCAGGGTTAAACTATATCTCATGATATCACCACGTCTTTCCTTTGAATTTTTCTTGTAGTATTCTTACTCACATTAGCAACGGCATAAATAACTTGATTAATTATATTTAATAATGGAAATCATTATCAAAACAATAAAATCATTTGATAGGATAATTCATTTTTTGAAAACAAAATAAACACACTAATCAAAATTAGACCGTACAATCCCCACGGATATAGAGCATTCCTTTAACACAGATAGCAAAATAAGGGAAGTGGGTGACAATTTTTGCCTTGGGGAATACCCCATCCATTATGGTGTCAATGCTGACACCAGAAGGCGATAGTTCCTGGAGGAAAGTAATTTTCTACGGGCTCTACTAGGCTACTTATAGCCTAACCATGGAATGATTTTCTTAATTTTATTATTAGTTAGGTTGAATATATGAGTAACACTCAGCATAAATTAGACAAAGCAAGGCCACCCCGTGTACAAATTACGTATGACATCGAAATAGGTGATGCGCAAACCGTCAAAGAATTACCGTTAGTGATAGGTGTCATGGGGGATTTCACCAGCAGCGAAGATGCTTTTCGCGAGCGTAAGTTTCTTAATATTGATAAAGATAATTTCGTTGAAATTATGTCATCAATGCAGCCGGATGCCCAATTTTTAGTCAAAAGCACTTTGCCGGAACAAAGTGGAAATCTTGCCGTCTCTCTCACTTTCAATAGCATGGAAGATTTTTCTCCTGACAACATTGCCCGTCAGGTTGACCCTTTGCGCAAACTCATTGAGTTACGTGAACAGTTGTGTGATTTACGTAACCGGGCAGCCAGTAATGAGCGCCTGAAAGAACAGCTTTCAGAGTTGCTTCAGCAGCAGAGTCAGGCTTTATCCTCCCCAAATATAGTGAAGGGAGATGAAGAATGAGCACTGAACAGGTATTAAATACCGCATTGCCACAGGTCGCCAGCCAAGATTTTCTGGATCAGATTATCGATAGTACCAAGGCTATCCGTCGTGAGTCCGACCGTGGACGAATGAAGAATCAACTGAATAACTTTCTCACCGAAGTGACCTCGGGTGCTGTCGTGGTATCGAGCGATCTGATCGGGAGCATCGAAGCTCGTATTTCAGCCATTGATGAACTGCTCTCCACCCAAATAAGCTTGATCATGCATGCACCGGAATTTCAGAAGAAAGAGTCTTCCTGGAGAGGTCTGCATAAACTGGTCCAGGCCAGCGTCACTGAAAATACCCAGGTCCGCCTGCTGCAATGCACTAAGCAAGATTTAATTAAAGATTTCAAATCCGCATCCGACTTTGATCAGTCAATGCTGTTTAAATGTGTTTACGAAAGTGAGTATGGCACTTTTGGTGGGGTACCGTTCTCCGCCTTCGTGGGTGACTTTCAATTCGATAATACTCCGCAGGATATTGAACTTCTTGAGCAAATATCTCACGTTGCCGCTGCTGCCCATGCCCCGTTTCTGAGTGCCATCGCGCCCGGTATGCTGTCGATGAATGATTTTTCAGAGATGCCGCGCCCACGTGACCTGGCAAAAATGTTTGACACCACCGACTACACCCGCTGGCGCTCATTCCGTCAGACTGACGATAGCCGCTACATTGGTTTGACCCTGCCACAAGTTCTGGGACGTATGCCTTATGGCGCAAAAACCGTCCCGGTAGATACCTTTGGTTTCGAAGAAAACATTCACGAAAATGACATTGGCTCAGACTATCTGTGGATCAACTCCGCTTTTGAGCTCGCTGGCCGGATAGTCGATTCTTTTGAAGAGTACGGTTGGTGCGCATCTATTCGCGGAGTGGAAGGCGGTGGTCTGGTCAATGCTTTACCTGCCTATAACTACGTATCGGAAAGCGGTGAACGCGTGATGCAATGTCCAACTCAGATAGCCATTTCCGATCGCCGTGAAAAAGAGCTGTCTGACCTCGGATTTATTCCTTTAGTCCATTGCAAAGGCACAGATTACGCCGCATTTTTTGCCGTTCAGTCTGTGAACCGACCTCGCCAATACAATTCAGATCAGGCTAATGCAAATGCGCGACTTTCCAGCCAGTTGCAGTACGTCCTCGCCACCTCACGTTTCGCTCACTATCTGAAATCCATTGTGCGCGATAAAGTCGGCAGCTTTATGTCTCGCAGCGAGTGTCAGGAGTATTTGCAGAAATGGATTATGCAATACGTCGTCGCTTCAGATAACGCAGGGCCGGAAACTAAGGCGCGCTATCCGCTGCGTGAAGCAAGTGTTGAGGTTGTTGAAGTTCCTGGTTTTCCTGGAACCTTCCGAGCTATTGCCTATTTAAAACCCCACTTCCAGCTGGAAGGATTAACAATGTCGTTGCGCTTAGTTGCAGACTTACCTGCCGCAACGGCTTCATAACAGCTATTAACAAAAGGAAATATTACCATGTCCAAGTTGCAAGACTGTCAGTTCATTCAAATCAACATCGACGGTAAAATAGTCGATGGTTCTTCTGAAGAGAAATCATACAGTAAGTGGATGGAGGGTTATTCACCCGCAGGTTTATCTACTTATGCAGGTGCTGACGGCGCTTATTTTGAAAGTTGTCACGCATCTATTCTGGTCACCAAAGAAACCAGCAATCTTTATGAGCAATACTTAAAACGCGGTTACAAAAAAATCATTATCACCATTGTTCATCGTGGTTCTGATCATTTAGACCAGAATTATGAAATTCAGCGTACCGTCTACAACGATTGCAAAATCAACAGCCTCAGTATTGCCATGCAGGATAAGTTGTTCATGAACATCTCCTTCACCTATGAAGGCATGGTTGAACTAACCTTAAACGTGCCAAATGCAACAGATGAAGCGCTGGATAAGATTGGACCAATCAAATACGACATTCCTAAAAAAGCCCTCGTATAACTAGATTGTCAAAACATAAGCAGTGCGTGAGCACTGCTTTACCCACATAGAATGAGATCTTCCCATGTCTTCATTATTGCTTCGCCTGAGTGATAACCATCCGCGCATTGAAACAGATAGTTACCGGACTGAAGACAAAAGCATCTGGTTACTCGATGAGCTCAAGATGCTTTTGTCTTCACGTTCACGTTTTGCCCATATTGAGGATATTCCTCTGGTCAATGCCTCCATTCTAAATTATGGCATTGATGAGTCCGTCTCGCAGATCAGTGAGCTGGGTGAACGAAAACAGGTCATTGAAACACGGATTAAAAAGGCATTACAGCGTTTCGAACCTCGTTTAACCGAAGTAGATATTATCACCAAAATGGATAACCCTGCTCATGTCATATTCGAAATAAATGGCCTCTGTAATTTGATACCAGTGAAAATTGAACTGGTATGGGATGACTGTATGGGTAGGTTTTACTTCAATGAATAGGCTACTGCCGTATTACCAGAAGGAGCTAGCCTTTCTGAAACAGCATGGGAAGGCCTTTGCCAACCGCTTCCCGAAAATTGCCAGACGCCTCGGTATGATCAACGGCGAGTCTGAAGATCCGCATGTGGAAAGAATCATCGAATCTTTCGCCTTGCTCACTTCGCGTATTCATCAGCGTTTAGACGATGACATGCCTGAAGTCACAGAAGCATTGCTTACCACGCTCGCTCCGCAGTTTTTGCGCGCTATACCTTCAACCTGTATTGTGACGATTGAGCCAGACCGGCAGACAAGCGGTATCACTGACAAAAATACCATCGCGGCAGGAACTCCGTTATTTTCACGCCATATCGACGAAGGAGTTTGCCAGTTTCAGACCGTTTATCCGGTTGAACTATTACCATTGTCAGTGAAGCATGCTCTCCTCCAGTTTGAGAAAGACGACCTTAACTGGCATTTGTACCTTGATTTTCAGGTATGGTCAGGTGCTACGGTGACCGGTGAAACGCTCCGCGTTTTTTTACACGGCCCAAGTAATGCGGTAAATATTCTCTATACCCTGCTGTGCTCGGCAATAAATACGCTGACTCTGCGCAATGATGATACGGTTTATTCGCTCAAAAGTGAGGCGGTAAGACCGGTGGGTTTTCAGCAGCAAGAGAGCTTGATTAAGCAGGATCCGCGCATCTTGCCGATTCATGTCCTGTTGCAGGATTATTTTTTCTTCCCCCAAAAATTCCATTTTCTGGATATCCAACTGCCGGCAGCATTCAGTGGTACATCAAACAGCACATTTCGACTGGAAGCCGTGTTTAACCGTTCGCACCTCAATCATTCACTCGAAAAGCTGGCGGAGATTATCGATGCCGATTTTTTCCGGCTCCACTGCTCACCGGCCATTAACCTATTCACGCAGCGCGCAGAACCCATAACCCTGACTGAAAGCACGGCAGAATACCCAATTATCCCGGATATTCGTTATCAGCATCAGGTGGATGTATGGGCCATTAACCATGTTTTTGTCCAGAGCAGACAAGACAATGATATCGCTGTACATCCCGTTCAACCCCTCTTTGGTATTGATCACTCTCGCCTGGAAGGAAACACGGGGATTTACTGGCAAAGCTTCCAACGTGAAACGCTGACTGACAAGGGACCGGACAGCAAAACTTTTATTGCTTTCGCCAACCGTAATATGGAACCAGGCACGCCAAAGGCCGATATCATTACCATCAGCCTGACCTGCACCAATCACACCATCCCGAACCAAATGAAAAATGGTCATCCTGAAGGGGATTTTGATTCAGACCTGCCTCTTGCTGGGTTAAAAATCAGTGCATTAAGTCGTCCGACACGGCCCGTGACACCTGCTGCCAAAAGTGCTTTGCGCTGGCGATTAATTTCCCAGTTATCCCTCAACCATATGCTATTAAGCGGCAACCAAGGGGTGGATGTTCTGCGGGAAACATTGATGCTGTACAACTTTCACAATCAACCTGCTATCACCCGCATCATCAATATGATCCTGCAGCTTGAGGTTGAGTCCATCACAGCCAGATTAGTCGCCCATGATCCTTGTACCACGGCACGTGGCATTGCACTGACCCTAACCTTCAGCCATGAAGCGTTGAACGAACCTGAATATTACCTGCTGTGCTGTTTCCTGGAACACTTCCTTGGTCTGTATGCACCGGTCAATAGCTTCACACGTGTGACAACCCTTATTGAGCACGAAGAACATACGCGCCATAACTGGCCGATCCGCGCAGGAAAACTGTCATGGATTTAACGCGCATCACCAGCCGGTTCAACTTTTATCAACAGCTCAGAACCCTGCTGCGCAAGCTTCGTGATGGTAAAACGCCTGAGCCTGAGGTGCTCAATAGCAAACTAAAGCTTATCTCTTCACTGTCGATGGAAACACCGCAGGGTCAAATTGCAAGTATTCGGCAGGACACATCAGAAGATCCGCTTAGCATCACGCTGTGGCAAAACGGATTGACGGGCGCTATGGGCGCGTTACCCAACGCCTACAGCGAGTGGATGATCGAGCGGCACTATCGCTATGGCGACCACGGTGCAAAGGATTTTTTGGATATATTTGGGCACCGACTCTATTGCCTGGATTACCTTGCCTGGCAAAAAAATCATCTTTATGCCCATGCAGAGTCAGACCAGCCACCACCATTGAAGCAGGCGACGCTGGCGCTCAGCGGCTTACTTACTTCCCCCTCAATGTTTGGTGGAGAAACCTATGCACACCTGTTTGCGGCCCCGGTTCGTTCACTCGTCAATCTGGAGGTGTGGCTTAGTCATTATTACGGCGTCCCCGCGCGCATTAATCCTTTTACCGGTTGCTGGAAAATCATTGATGACACCGAAATCTGTCGACTGGGTCAGCCCGTGCAGACGCTGGAAACCGCGCCGATGATAGGCCGCGCCCGGTGGGAGGTACAGTCACACTTTGACGTCACCTTTGGACCTATGGAGCAGGTTATGTCTCACCACTTTATCCCTCAGGGAAAGTTCTATCAGGGCCTCTGGTCACGTATCCGTGAATATGTCGGCCCAGGATTGGATTTCACCGTCCACCTCAATGTCAGCAATCGCAATCAGTCACTGGTGCCGTTGGGGACAGGACAATTAGGGTTGAATATGTGTATTGGCTATAACGATCCGACACAGATGCACCAAATCTGTCTGCCGATGTACACCCCAGACCAAGGAAGATAAACATGTCACATGTCTCTCAAAAAAATCACTTCTTGCACTGGAACGGTTCAGTGGCAGGCGACTTATTACTGATGTCGCTAAACGGCAGCGAATCCGTTTCTATGCCTTATTGCTATCAACTGCGTTCGTTGACCGAGTTGAAAGAAAAAGAGATCGCAGCGCTGCACGGTAAAGCGTTTTCTTGCCAGATTGGCGATGGGTTACACAACAGCCCTCAGCGCTACCTGCATGGTATTGCCACCCATATTCAGCGTGACCGAGATGCGAATGGAAACGCAGTATGTACACTCCGGCTGGAGCCTGCTTTTGCCTTACTGCGTATGGGTCGTTCGATGCGTGTTTGGCAAAACATCAGCGTGCCAGATCTGGTCAAAAAACTGCTTGGCGAACGCCGTATCAACCAGCTTGATATCCAACTGCATAACACCTATCAGAAACGCGAGTATTGTATGCAATATCGCGAATCTGACTTTGACTTTATCAGCCGCCTGCTGGAAGAAGAAGGCATCTACTACTTCTTTAAGCACCAGGAAAATCAACACATCATGGTGCTGACAGATGCTCCAGCCGGCCATCCGATGGCTAACGATTCCAACCTGATCTGGCATCACCAGGGCAAGAATTTGACACCAGGCAACATTGACAGCTGGTCCTCTTGCTCGGGTCTTATTCCCGGAGAAGCCGTATTCACCGGTTACAACACTCAGCAGGCGGCTGCCGTCACTAGCCAGTACACATCCAGGAAAGAAAATAATAGCCTCGATCAGGTGAGCTTTACCGACATCACTCCGTCAGAAGAGCGCGCGATGCTGACGAGCAAAGCCAAAATTACCATGGATGCCTGGGAAGCTAACACTATAGGGTATGAGGCTAACGTTAATGCCTACTGGCTAAGCTGTGGCGAAGTTTTCAATCTGAAAGAACACCCGACGGATAGCGATAGTTATCGTATACAAACCCTCTTCCTCGATGCCAGCAATAATGTAGAAGGCGGTATAGGTGATTACCACTGCGAAATCAAATTACTACGAAACAATGTTACCTGGCGCCCCATTGCTACGCTCAATCCACCCAATATCGGAGGTGTGCTGATAGCCAAAGTGGTTGGCCCCTCTTCCGAAGAAATCCATACCGACGAACAAGGCCGCATCAAGATTCAGTTCCCATGGGATAAAGAAAACAAAAATGATGGCACCAGCTCTTGTTGGGTACGTGTCTCCCAGCCGTGGACCGGCAGCCAATTTGGCGGTCAGTTTATTCCCCGTATTGGAAGCGAAGTGTTGGTCAGCTTTATTCAGGGCAACCCCGACTTTCCTATGGTCATCGGTTCCGTTTACAACGGACAAAACAAATTACCATTCTCCCTACCTGGTGAAAAAACCGAATCCGGATTCGCCTCTCGCAGTACCAATAATGGAGGCATGGACGAAGGCCATCGCCTGAGTTTTAACGACAAGAAAGGTGAAGAGAAGCTGACCATTACCGCCCAAAAAGACCTTCTACTGACAGTGAATAACGACGCTATAAGCGACATTAAACACGAAGTGAAAAGCAAAATTGGCGCAAATCGGGATACCGAGATCGCCAAGGGTAACGACACTCTGGTTCTCAAACAGGGCAACCTGCAGGTCACGCTGGACAAAGGCAATATTGAGCACAAGGTCACGGGGAACATTAGCACTAGTCTGAGCAACGGTAATTACACCCTCACGGCTACCGGCGGCAGTGGAAAAATCAAAACAGACAAAACCTGTGTTATTGAATCCACCCAATCCATCGAGCTGAAAGTGGGTTCTAACAAAATATCCCTTTCACCAAGCGGCATTACCATCAGCGGTACGATGATAAAAATTGAAGGTTCTGGCACCGCTGAACTGAAAGGGGCAATGACCACGGTGCAGGGAAGTGGCATGACGCAGATTAAAGGCGGCATTATCAATATCGGCTAAGGAGCAGTCATGTCTAATTTCACGTATCACCAGGCTACATCGGGGTGGCAGCATAATGCACTCCAGCTTGCCACCACAGGACAATGGGAAGAGGCGCTGACGCTCTGGAGTGAGCAAGCCACGCCCGACAAGCTGAACCTTTGGTTACTTAAACGCCTTGACGGGGTAAAAAATGACTCCAACACGCAGCTACTCGGTGAGATGCGGCGTTGGATTACCGAACCCGAGGAGAAACTGCGTTGGAAAATTTTTCATCACGCAGAAAAAATGGGGTTCGATACGCCAGTGGGCGCACTCGCTCTCTCTCTGTTTTGGTCACAAGGCAGCATGAGCCCTGAAGGGTTAGAGCCAGTCTATCCCGAACCGCATCTCAGTGGGTTGATGCGCCGCTGTGTGTTGTTAATGCTGGCAACTCTTAACAATGACTCTCCCGCCAAAGGCACGACAGCTCTGTTGGCGCAATGGGCTCATCAGGAGAACTTATAATGGCACAGCCCGCAGCACGTGTTTCAGATATGCACGTTTGTCCAATGGTGACCCCGGGGCTACCGCCCATTCCACATGTGGGCGGCCCTATCCTGCCCCCGGGTGTCCCTACTGTACTAATAGGCGGTATGCCTGCTGCCACAGTGGGTTCAATGGCAGTCTGCGTTGGCCCACCGGACAGTATTGTCATGGGCAGCGTAAAAGTCTTAATAGGCAATAAACCGGCAGCACGTATGGGTGATAGCTGTGCCCACGGCGGCACCATCGTCGCAGGCTTTCCTAAAGTACTTATTGGATAAAACATGTCAGATATTCAGCAACAAATAGCCTCTCTGTTGGTACCCATTAACCCGGAACATCCGGCCGGCATCAATATTGAATATGAACAAATCTATGACGATATCCGTGAGGCGCGTGAAAGTGACCCGGATTATTTCCCGCAGGACGAATGGACTATTGCCGAACCACGCCAGGCAGACTGGCATAAGGTACGCACCCTGAGTGAAACCGCGCTAACACAACAAAGTAAGGATTTGCAGGTAGCTTGTTGGCTGGCCGAAGCCCTGACTCATTTACAAGGTCTTACCGGAACAAGCAACGGTTTCCACTTCTTGTGTGAGTTTATGACGCGTTTCTGGTTACTGTGCTGGCCTGCGCTGGACGAAGAGGGAGCAACCTACCGCTATAGCAAACTCAGCCGTCTCGATCGGGACATCAGTCAAGCACTTTACACTTCTTCTCTACTCAGACAGCCGGAATCTTCGCTGGCCCATTGGCGTAAGGTATTAGCATTCGAGCATAAAATTTCTACCAGGCCGGATTCGCGTAACGAGTTAATTGCCAAAGATGGTGATCTAACCATGGAAAGTTTTGACCGACTTGCCGCCGCGTTTTCTTCAATTGAGATCAGCAAACAGGCCGACACACTCGAAAGACTTCAGGAGCAACTAGACCGGCTGGAGGCTACCTACTTCTCACTGAGTCAGAGAGAGCCACACGCCCTGTTCGCACAGACGCGTCAAACAGTGAGCGAAATAGCTGATTTTCTACAACGACTTGCTGCACGAGCCATTCCGGTCGACAACGATTTGATGAGACTCAATTTTGCAGACAACCCGGCAGAAGCGGACAACATTGAGGCTTACGATATCCCGGTCAGAAATAAGGAGTTGTCACGAGATTTAGCTATCAGCCAGATGCTGGCTATTGCCCAGTTTTTCCGCCAGACCGAACCCTCAAGTCCCGTGCCATTTTTGATGGATAGGGCCGCACGCTGGGCAAACATGACACTCACTGACTGGCTGGAAGAAATGCTGACCGATAGTGGCAGCCTGCGTGAAATCAACAATGTACTCAAAGGGCAACAACAGTAATGAAAGGCATCAAGATTTCTTCACTGCTGTTTGCCATGAGCATGACGCTGGGCGGTTGTTCATCCGATACACCTTCCCAACAGCAGGCAATCGATCAAGTAGCCTCGCCGTTTAGCCAAGGAGCGATCACGCTCAACCTGACCGCCGAGCCTGGCCTGAACGCTTGGAATGAGATCGCTAATAGCTGCACTGTACTGATCATTCAGGCACAGAACGCCAGCACGCTTAATAAACTCATGTCCAGCCCTGTTCAGCTAAAAAGCCTGTTTAGCGGAGCCGGTACTGAAGACGGCATCTTAAAAGTCGACCGCTATCCCGCTATGCCGGGACAGCAAACCACGCTGCACATCGACCGCAGCGAAAATACCCGTCAGATAGCTATTGTCGCAGGGTACTACCCATTCCCCCAAAAACAGCACATGGCGCAAATAGCGATCCCTGTCGTTACGCGTAGCGAAGGATGGATAGGGAAGGAATGGTTCGCTGAGTTGGCACCGTTGACGCTCGACATCACGCTCGGCAGCCAAAGTATCACCCAGATAAAAGGGGCGCAGCTCGAACCGGTCGTTATGGTGCAAACGGAACTTGCTGCAAGTCCGGAAAAGTCAGCGGCTCCACAAACGGATCTAAGTCTCTCGTCAATAAAACAAAACATCTCGTCAATGGTGAAAGAGAAATAGCATGTACTCGGAACAACAACAGATTTTTTGGTACTCAGGGCTTTACCTGCAGCCCCAGCATTTTCAGTCGGTAGACTTGCATCATAGCTACATGTTGGCACAACAGCGCCGACTGGCGCAGCCCTGGAATCTCGGCGTGATACAGTGTGATATCCATTATGAAACCCTGGTCGATTTTTCTTTAAAAATCGACCATCTGCGCATGATTCTGCCTTCTGGTTATTATCTTGAATATCCGGGGAATTGCCTGATCGAAACTTACCAATTCCGTGACAGCTGGAAGCAGCGAGAAAAACCCTTCACGCTATGGTTGGCGCTGCGCCGTTTCGACCCGGAGCATTCAAACGTCAGCAATGGCACCAGCAGTCGCTGGGTCAATTACACCGAAGAAAGTGTGATGAAGGACGTTTATCACAACGGTCCAGAAAGTGCGGTACCTCGCATTGCCTACAATGTTCGTATTCTGAGTGAAGAGGAGAAAGAAACAGCGGTCGATTGCGAATTCGTGCCTCTTGTGCAACTGCGTTACGACAATGATCGCGTGATCCCAGACCCTCTTTTCAGCCCTCCAGCCATAACGCTGGCAGGTTCGCCTTCACTGAAAAAAATGCTCGATGGCTTGTACGCTGAACTCAGTAACCGTGCTCATAAATTTGAAGAATACAAACGTCCGGAGCATATGACTCAGGAGAGCAAAAGCGGCGGAGATATGACCCAGTTACTGACTATGCGCTCTTTAAACCGCACGCTGCCGCTACTTAATCACTACTGTAAAACACCGACTATGCACCCATGGGCTATCTACGGTTTACTGGTGCAACTGGTGGGGGAACTCTCCTCCTTTAACGATATGTGTTCGTTTACCGGTGAATGGTTGGACGGTAGCTCACCACTACTGTCTTACGATCACTATCGTTTGATTGACTGCTTCACAAGCGTGAAAAGTAATTTGATTGCTCTACTTAACGGCCTGGAGCTGGAAGATAACACTTGGATCACTCTGGAATCTGACGAGCAGGGGATCTATCACGGTGACCTGCATCATATGCAAACTCAACAGGCCAGCACCATTTTGCTGTTGCTGCGCTCGGATAAACTCGACGCGTGGCGAATTCATGCACCGGACAGCACCGAATTTAAAATTGCCACGAGTGCAGCCATCAGCAGCCTGATCCAGCATGCATTACCGGGTCTGGTTTCTCGGTGGGAGACCCCCTCTCCGCGCGGTGTACCTAACCGAAAAGACTCCTTTTACTTTGCGATGAATCAACACGAAGAGTTGTGGAAAACCATCGAAAAGCAGAAAAACATAGCTTTCTACTGGGCCGATGCTCCCGATGACCTCCAGGTGAAACTGGTATTTATGGTGCCCTCATGATGCGACTCCTCGATTGTTACCTGCCGATATTCAAACTGGCCGCAGAGTTCACCGTTCATCCGGAACAGTCTGCAGATTATGACGATTTTCGCCAACAATGCGTGACCAGCCTGGAACAGGCGGTGCAGGCAGCTGAGCATCAGGACATTTCTGACCACGAAAGAGACATGGCGTTTCTTGCCATCGTCGTCTGGCTGGATGAAACCGTTCTGTGTTCGTCCACTCCACACCGCCAGCGCTGGCGTACTGAGCTGCTGCAACGCGATTATTTTCAGACATCCGTCGGTGGCGAACTCTTTTTTACTTATCTGAATCAGTTAAAAGAAGAGCATCAGCAAGCACGGTTGGTGTTTCTGTTCTGTCTCCAAAGCGGCTTTCACGGCAAATACAGCACACAGCAGGACAGTTCTGCATTAGCTCAACTTATTGAGCAACAGCGCCAGCTCTGTTTGCCAGAAAACTGGCAAACATGGCCAAACAATGCAGAAATTACGCCGGTTTACATCAAAAAACGCTTACTCAATGTATCGGTAAAAAGCCGTTTATGCCTGGCGCTCCTGGGCATAGGGTCACTCTACGGATCGCTTCTACTTCTTCAGTCTTTTTATTTTTTATAAAACATTATGCTAAAAAAATTATTCGTTTTTGCTGGATGGTTGCTTCTACTCTGTCTGGTGCTGCTGTTTTCTTTCTTCATCGGATTGTCGCTGGGCTGGAACACCCTCACTATTTTTAGTGTTTGGCTGGGGATCCTGGTGACGGGAGTCCTGATGCGGGCCACGTTATTATGGTTAATGGGGTTCGTTAAAGAAAAAAAAGTTAAGCATTTCTTCCAGAAATTCCGTCTTTCTCGCCGTGAATACGTGCTGTTCGAACACTGGAAGTCCGGGGCAGCGGTAGTGAAACGCCTTCAGCGTAAGCGACCGGCTATCCCCTGGTATATTCTGCTAGGCGATCGCTGCGGCAAGACCTCGCTACTGGCAGGATCGGGGCTGCCTATGTATTCAAATGATGTGGATGATCGGGAGGTGGTGCCGACGCACACGCTGCGTTGGTGGTTCTTCCGTAACCTGTGTTTTCTCGATCTCTCCAGTAATTTTTTGAATAGTGCGACGACTTCTCACCGCGCATGGAGCAAACTCGTGGGTTGGATCGCGCGTGCGCCCGCCCCATCAGGCGTTGTGATTGCACTCTCCGTGATGGATCTCCTCAATGAAGATATTAGTGCGTTGCATGATAAAGCACGCAAGATTCGCGTTCAGCTCGAACCGTTGACGCACAAGCTTAAACGCCGGCTTCCGCTTTATTTGATGATCACACAGTGCGACCAATATCCAATGTTTAGTCTGTGGATGCAGCAGCTTTCGTCCGCACAGCACAAGCAGGCACTTGGCTATTACTGGTTTACCCCACCTGACGTTGATGGGAAAGATGCCTCCACATTATTACCACTGTTTGCAGCACTGAAAAACGGGCTGGATCTGGCTCGTGTTAGCATGGGTAGCACGCCTATGGCGATCCACCCTGCACTACTGGAATTTCCGGAGGCTTTTACTCGCCTGCAAAACCCGCTGCGAACATTTCTGGCATCACTTTGTGAACCCAACGCTTACTTTACGCCAGCATCTCTCGGCGGTGTGTGGTTTTCTGCATGCGAAAAGCAAGAAACAAACAAAAGCCGTCGCACTTCTTATTTTGTCCATGATCTACTCACGCGTCATTTGCCAGCATTCAGCACCTCGCGTGAAATTGTTTGGCAGCGAAATAAGAAAGTGCGAGCTGCCCTGGGTTACCTGCTACTGCTGGGTTGTGTCGCAGCATTGGGTTACAGTGCGGTGAATAGTATGGCATTGATGCAGCACGACGCCATCAGGCTTCCCCCGGTGCAACTGGCGGAACTGCTGGTGGAAAATGAAAGCCGTTGTCACTCCCCTATCACTTATCTGCCCTTTTCTCTGATATTGGACCGTCAGCATCGGCAGGTTGAACAGCAACTGGCTAAGGAACTTCCACTACGCCCGCTCAGTACTGGATTAGTGCTTACTGCGTATCAACAGCAGTTCAACGTTGCCCCGGCACAAGTGCAACGTCGGATGGTACTCGACCTTGCGCAAACTATCCTTTCCCACCAAAGCATGAGAGATGGCGCTACACTCGAGGAGCTAGGTCAGCAACCGACCACGCCGGACATATTACGTTTAACGGGTACCGCACCTACTGCGACTCCACTCGTACAGTTGGCACTGGACCGCCACATGATGCAACAACCAGCAGGTGCAGACCAGTTAGTGGCCTTACGCCGCCTGCTCGCGACCCTCATCAGGAGCAACCCTGACCTGACTTGGCTGGTTGCGCCAGTTGATTCACTTCCCCCATTCCGGATCAGCGATGACTGGCCGCAAGCGGCAGTAACAACTTCCTTGTCTGGCATATGGACTCATCAGGGAGAAATACAACTCAACAAATGGGTCATCCTGTTTAACCAGGCGCTAGCCAGCCCACAGCCTGAACCGACACTTCAACATTTTATGCAAACTCTGCCGGCTCAACGACAGGATGCCTGGCGTCAGTTTTTACTGAGCGTGTCCCCTTCGTTACAGGCAGTGGAGCCCCACACTTTGCCCCAAAATCAGCTTATCGCACTAAGCCTTGGGCAAAGCCCGTCCATGAAATTTGCTCAATACATTTTGTCTGAACTAGACAATATTCAGGTAGATGATGGCCAGCCATGGCTTAATGAACTTCGTCATATCAACAAATTACGACTGCTGGCTGCTGAAAATCCGACCCTGCAGAAAGTCAATTTCGTCGATGCAAAACTGCGCACTATGTTCGGAAAGTGGTTAACGGGTGCAAATACACAGACTATCAGCCATGCCTATAGCTCACAAATTGATGCATGGCGTAAATGGCAGAGTGCACGGACCCTGTCAGTCAATGAAGCACTAAATCAAGCCGCATTGAGTCCATCGCTGACAGCCGGGCTATTTGAACCGGCGCCAGATGCGAAACCCAGAAATCCACTGATCACACTTTTCGCCAGTTACGACCAACTGCGCAAAACTCTGGAACCCCAAAGCCAGCAGCTCGGCGTGGATGCTGTCTGGGCATTGTATCAAAGTGATGCCAATAACCTACTCGCTCACGCTCTGGCCCGCTCCGGCTGCTGGTTGAATGCGCAGTGGCAAAGCAAAGTGATGTGGCCAATGCGCAAAAATGCAGCGACACAGGATTATGACACTCAACAATTGCTTACCTGGCAGTATCTCGCCGATTTTATGCGCGGCCCGGCCAAAGGGCTGCTAGTCGTTAATGATCAAGGACCCCAGGCCGGTGAATTCCACGGCCAGTCGCTCCCCCTGACGCCAAAGTTCCTGAGTATTGCCAGAAACATTCTCACCCCTGAAGACGTTCTGGACGTTCCTGCTCGTCAAAACACTCAGGGTGAAGATCGGCTCGCCACGCTTAACGACGCGATAGAAAAACTCACCCAAAAACAAAAAACGCTGGAGGAGCATCCCTATACCGTCAGCATCGTCAGCCAACCCGCCACTGTCCCGGAAGGTGCGCGACTGATCCCAACCGGTGTGCGTCTAACGCTGGTCTGTCAGAGTGGTAGCACTGTGCTCGACAGCATGAATTTTGCCGAAACACAGACATTCATCTGGCACCCCGGGCAGTGCACGAGTGTAAAGCTGGAAGTGAAGTTCCCCGGGTTTAATGCCAGCTACACCTATGAAGGTGACAGCGCATGGCCTGACTTCCTCGACGAGTTTTCCCACGGGGATGCCTTACTCGATGTTCAGGATTTTGAAGAAAACGCGGCTCCTCTCGTGCAACTGAATATTAAGCACGTTCTGGTGCGCTTTCAGATCAAAACCTCACAGCCCCTGCAAGACGCATGGCTTGCCTGGCAGAGTCAGAATGATCAACTCATCCAGCTCAGTGAACAGCAACAATTGCTGGTAGAGCAGACTCAAACTCAGCAGCCAGCCTCTGCGTTGCGGGGGAAGCTTTCAACACTGCCGGAAAACACGGCGGAATGTCGGTAATTTATTGAAGGAGAAAGATATGAGCCATTATTTAAAACAAATTGTTCAAAAACTCACTACAGAGAGCCGAGCTAATCTGGATGCTGCTATTAGCATGGCGATTTCGCGTACCCATCATGAAGTAGATATTGAGCACTTATTGTTGTCGGTGATCACTCAGAACAGTAGTCTGATGGAGACCCTCTGTTTAAGTGCCGGGCTTGCACCTGATGCCCTTTTAGGTGCCACCCAGCAAACGCTGAACACTTTACGCAGCGGCAACAGCCGCGCCCCTGTATTTTCCGCAGGCCTGGTCGACTGGCTGGAGAAGGCCTGGCTTCACGCCAGCATTCACTGGGAGCAGGTGTCTCTTACCCCCTCGGTGCTACTGGCATCTATATTGGACGAAAATGCCTTCCCCGATTTAGCTCCCAGTGTCCGTGAAGCACTGACCTGCGACCGAAGTAAAGCTGATCAGATTTTGCTGAATGTCGGCAAAACGGCGCTTGATGCCACCCTACCCGGTGCAGAACAAGCAGGTACGGCACTCAGTAAATTTACCCGTAACCTGAGCGCTCAGGCTCGTACGGGTGAGCTTGATCCGGTGCTGGGACGAGAGCCTGAAATCCGCCAGATGATCGACATTCTGTTACGCCGCCGCCAGAACAACCCGATTCTTACCGGTGAACCAGGTGTAGGAAAAACGGCTTTGGTTGAAGGCCTGGCTCTGCGAATTGCGGCTGGTACAGTACCGGACATTTTAAAGCCAATGGAAGTACTGACTCTGGATTTAGGCCTGCTTCAGTCGGGAGCCAGTGTGAAAGGTGAGTTTGAAAATCGCCTTCAGGGAATAATGAAAGAGATAGCCTGCGCCCCACGACCGATCATTTTATTTATTGACGAAGCCCATACGCTGATTGGTGCTGGCGGCCAGGCAGGGCAAAACGATGCAGCCAATCTGCTCAAACCTGCCCTTGCTCGCGGGGAACTGCGCGTGGTAGCCGCAACAACCTGGATGGAGTATAAAAAATATTTCGAAAAAGATGCTGCCCTGACCCGTCGATTCCAGCTGGTAAAAGTGACGGAACCCGGTATCGAAAGTGCCACCGCTATGTTACGTGCCATTGCACCAGCAATGTCACGCCACCATGGTGTACAGATCCTGGAAAGCGCTATCCATGCTGCCGTAACTCTCTCGAGCCGATATATCTCAGGGCGACAACTGCCAGACAAATCGGTCAGTCTACTCGATACCGCTTGTGCCCGCGTCGCGGTTTCCCAGTCTCATAAACCCAAAGAAATTGAGGATATCGATGCCCTGCTAAGCAATCTGTATACCGAACGAGACTCGCTGATTAAGGAGGGGCTACATGATAAACGTCTGGAACAACTGCTGCAGCGGGAAAGCGAACTCATCAGTGACCTCGCCAGCCTTCAGCCCCAGTGGGAGAAGCAAAAAAACCTGGTACAGGCAACTGCGGCAAAGCAATGATGCCAAATTAACAGCTCAATGGCGCAGTGAGCTCACGCAACTTCATCAGACCAGAGCACTGGTATTTGACTGCGTGGATGCAACCTGCATCGCTGATGTTGTGTCTTCCTGGACCGGGGTGCCACTCGGGCGCATGGTTGAAAATGAACAGCAACAGCTGAGCGAACTGCTTCAACGTCTTGAACAACGGGTGGTCGGTCAGCGTCACGCGCTCTCCACAATTGCGACACAAATTCGCATCAACCGAGCCAATATGAGCGATCCACTAAAACCTACCGGGGTATACATGCTGGCGGGCCCTTCGGGAGTCGGAAAAACTGAGACGGCCTTGGTTCTGGCTGGGCTACTTTATGGCGGCGAACAAAGTCTGGTGACGATCAACATGTCAGAATATCAGGAAGCGCACAGCGTCTCTGGTCTGAAAGGTTCTCCCCCGGGCTATGTGGGTTACGGTCAGGGCGGCGTGCTGACTGAAGCAGTAAAACGTAACCCCTACAGCTGGTCCTGCTTGACCGAAGTAGAAAAAGCGCATCCTGACGTCATGGAGTTGTTTATCAGGTATTCGACAAAGGCGTGATTGAAGATGCGGAAGGCCAGCTCATTAATTTCCGCAACACGCTCATTATCATGACCTCCAACCTCGCCAGTACAAAAATCACCACTGCCTGCGCGGCCGGGAGAAACCTCGCCGAAGCTCTAAAGAGTTGATTAGCCCGGAATTTGAGCAGGTTTCCGCCCGGCGTTAATGGGTCGTATCACATTGATTCCCTATCTGCCTTTACAGCCAGAAACGCTGGCGAAAATCATCAGGATCAAACTTGATCGTATTTGTCAGCGCTACCACAGTGCAAGCCTGGGGGAGGTACAAGTCAGCTACTGCGAAAACGTAATCACCTGGATAGCTGCACTGTGCCAAATGAATCAGAGCGGCGCCCGCGATATCGACCAGGTGTTAACCCGGCATATGTGCCGTTGCTGGCAGACAATCTGTTACAGGATGAGAACAGTCTCAAGGGAAACCTGAAATTGAGTATCAGTAAAGATACAGGGATGAGTTGGAAGCACATGACAAAAATTAATTACGCCGTCAAGCCTGGCGAGCTGAAAATTAATTGCCATGACCCTCGTTATCGCAATGAATTTCTGCTGCTTAGTAACAACGTCCACAGTTGGAAAAATCACGTTCACGACGATCATGGTGGCTGACACAGGAAAAGCAATGCCTGGAGCTCTTTCAGCGATTTGGTTATGACTTGCAAAGCGGAGTGTGGTTTTGCCTGATAAGTTGCCAGCGTCACGGTTGGGCCGGTATTGCCCAATTCCACGCTGTTGCTGGCCGATGCTTTTAACAAGCAACAGCGCCAAGTGTTGGCCCCCAATAGCTGCAATAGATCTGCGTCAACAGATTATCGAATGGTACTGTACCCATGCTGCTCCCTGCATTTATGGCTTGCCACTGCAGTATGCCGAAACGACCATACTGCAGCAACTTGAAGGAGCTGTGTCGATGCTGCTTACAGCACAAGTGATGATCCCGCAGTCGCGCAGCCAGGTGTCACTTCGTAGCCTGCTGATTATTTGCAAGCTAGCAGACAATCACTACAAAACGGGTTTTGGTTCCAAAAGCGACAGTCATCAATGCTCCTCCCATAACTGAGGCTCTCCAGTCAGTTTCTGTAGAGCCTCCGTTACCAGGTAAACGCCCGTTGAAAGCGTTACTTCTGGGGGGAATACAGGTATTGCCTTTACGCTTACTGTCGTTAGTGCTGTGCACTGGCTGGAAAAAACATCTGTAGCTATCAGCTTAACAAAATATGGCCAGGCAATTTTATATCAAAAAGCAGGCTCAACGCGCTTGCCGAGCAAACTGCGAGCCTACCCACCATAAACAGTTGGCATGGTAAATAAGCCAATTAAACAATCTTGAGCAACGCTTGCTGGAGGCTGAACAAAAACGCAAACCTTATATGACTATTTCTGAGCTGAAAACGGAGATTATAAGATGCGGCAGACCTTGCAGCAAGGGGGGCGCCAGTTCAGGGCGCAGTTAGATGATTTGCAAGTAAAGCTCAATAACCAGCAACCTGTTAGCCCTGGGGAGATTAACGCCATCTCACAACACCTACAGCGCTAAATAGTCGTTTAATTCAGTTGACGAACAGACCGTAGTTCAATTTTTATTTAGGGTGGGAATATAATATGTGTAATAAATACCAAAGAGAATTGTAAGTATAACAAAATCGTTTAAACAGATATCAAAATCACTTAATCGGGCCGATAGTCGCAGTCCGTTCAAGTATTCAAAGTGTTGATTGTATTGTAAGATAAAATTTTTAATAGAGCGTATCGAATGGCAAGCGTTGACGTGAAGTGCCCATTTTGGTGAACAGACTGAATTGTTAAAAAACATGGTCTGGGAAAAGCCGGCCATCAGCGTTAACGGTGCCAGATGTGCAGCCGAACTTTTCAGCTCGATTATTCTTATCGCGCCTGCCACCCGGGCATGAAAGAGCAGATCGTTGACCTTGCTATGAACAACTCAGGTATCCGTGATAGCGTAAGCGTATGCCGAGAACCGTATTGACGAAGATAAGTTATTCAGCGGGCAGGACTGCGCGCCATGGCAACAGTTCACCAACCCGGTTTACCGGCCAGTCAGCTATAATATCAAGCACATGGTGAAGGTAACGTTCCGGATCGATTCCGTTCAGTTTGCACGTCCCTATCAGGTTGTACAGCAACGCTCCGCGCTCGCCACCATGGTCAGAGCCGAAGAACAGGTAGTTTTTACGACCCAGACTGATCATCCGCAGAGCATTCTCCGCGATGTTGTTATCCGCTTCAGCCCAGCCGTCGTCTGCGTACGTCAACGCTTGCCACTGGTTCAGTGTATAGGTGAACGCCTTTGCCAGCTCTGAGTGTCGGGACAGGGTTTTCACCTTTTCACGCAGCCAGTTTTCCAGTGATTTAAGAAGCGCTTTCGTTTTCAACTGGCGTTCGGCAAGCCTGTTTCTGCTGGCATTCCCCTGATATCCGCTTCGATGGCATACAACTCGCCGATCCGTTTCAGTGCTTCATCTGTGAGCGCTGAGGGAGTGCGGACGTGAACATCATGGATTTTACGCCGGGCATGGGCCCAGCAGGCTGCTTCCTTTATATGACCTTCCCGGTAGAGTTCGTTGAAGCCTGCATAGGCATCCGCCTGCAGCACACCGCTGAAGCCAGCAAGATGGGTCTGCGGGTGGATGCCTTTTCTGTCCGGGCTGTACGCGAACCACACCGCCGGGGCCAGCGAAGAACCCG